>CAZZMK010000214.1:0-6036 GCA_964655185.1 uncultured Nitrospirales bacterium
AGTTTATTTCAAAATTTATAAGTTTTTAATAGGTTTGTTCATATAGTTTTTTCTGAGAATAAACCATTTCAGGAGATAAAGAAAGGCTATAAGAAGAGGGAGAAAACAAAACAGTAGAATACCTGGTAGAAATTTCCATCCTATACCCTCTTTTATGAATATGCGTGTCATCATACATATATATGCTGGCACCGATTGTAAATCCAAATGAACCGATTAATGGTTTATTTAGCCCTGCAACACAAATAAGCGAAATAAAAATTGTAGGGAGATTATGAATTGCGAAAGCGGTTAGGTTTTCTGATAAAGATTTGTGCTCCGTGAATGAATCAAGAGAGAGAAAGAATAATAGACAGATAATCGCTAAAGCCAGTGTATTGATAAATATATTTAAGATTTTTAGACCCACTTGGACGTCTTTTAATATATAACTATAATAACTATTTTACAAAATCTTTGTTAGAATGTTAACTTTTTGCTCGTATATATTCAGTAGCCTAAATAAATGCAGTTCTTATTCGGTGGGTTGAAAGGGTTTTAGATTGTATGTTATACTATGGCACTCTTATTTTAGCGTCCCCATCGTCTAGCCGGCCTAGGACACCGCCCTTTCACGGCGGCAACAGGGGTTCGAATCCCCTTGGGGACGCCATTATTTTTCAAAACAAAGATGATTTTATTTGTTAACGATTGCGGTAATCAATATTAAGAATAGAATAATACCTTCAGAGTTGAATAGAGAATGGGTTTTTGGTAGAATTTTATATGGTAGTTGGGGCGTCGCCAAGTGGTAAGGCACCGGGTTTTGGTCCCGGCATTCGTTGGTTCGAATCCAGCCGCCCCAGCCATTTTATTTTTATATTAATGTGGCAAATTAAGAAAATCAGGGATGAATAGATGACCTGTGTGGGTGATTTACAGATATTTTCAGGTAATGCCTCGAGAAACCTGACTCGGAGTATATGTGAGTATTTGGGAGTTTCCCCTGGGGAAGCGATAGTTGACCGTTTTAGTGATGGGGAGGTTCGGGTTCAGATTTGTGAACATGTGCGTGGTAAGGATGTTTTTTTAATAAACAGCACGTGTCCGCCTGTAAATGACCATCTTATGGAATTATTGATAATGATAGATGCGGTAAAGAGAGCATCTGCGGATAGAATTACCGCAGTTATTCCTTACTTTGGTTATGCCCGACAGGATAGGAAGGATAAAGGCAGAGTGCCGATTACTGCAAAGTTGGTGGCAAATTTAATTACCGCAGCAGGAGCAGATAGGGTACTCACAGTAGATTTGCATTGTGGACAAATACAAGGCTTTTTTGATATTCCTCTTGACCATTTGAGGGGCGATATAGTTTTTGCGGAGGAATTTAGTAAGAAACAACTCGGTAGTAATTATGTTGTTGTTTCACCAGATATGGGCAGTGTGGCGCGTGCTCGAGAGTTTGCAACTAGATTAGGTTTACCACTTGCAATTGTTGATAAACGAAGACCGAAAGATAATGTTTCCGAGGTTATGAATGTTATAGGTGAAGTTGAAGGATTAAATACGATATTGTTTGATGACATGGTTGATACCGCGGGCACCTTAGTGAAAGCGTCAAAAGCGTTGAAGGAACATGGAGCCTCGAGTGTAATAGCATGTGCTACACATCCTGTTTTGAGTGGTAAAGCAGTAGAATTGATTAATAATTCTGAAATTGAAGAGATATATGTTTGTGATTCAATTGAATTAAGACCGGAGGCTAAACAGAGTCCGAAATTTAAAGTCCTGACTTTAGCCCCGTTAATCGCTAAGGCGATACAAAATATACATAGTGAACAATCGGTGAGTAGTTTACTTACACAACCAAACTAAACTAATATTTGGGAGATTGAGGGATGGATATACCCGTGTTAAAAACTTATCTTAGGGAGACGAAGACGAAAGGTGAAGTCAAAAAATTAAGAAGAGAAGGTAAAATCCCAGGGATATTATATGGGTCAAATGAAAACCTAGTTTCCGTGTATGTAGAAGGTAGAGAATTTAATAAGTTGCTTGCTCATGTGGAAGGGAAGCACCCAGTAGTAAAATTAGAAATAGAGGATAATTCTTATCTTGATACACCTGCATTAATTCAGGAGATTCAAAGACATCCTGTGAAATGGAATATTATTCACGTAGATTTCTTAAGGATAAGGTTGGACCAGAAGATACATACATTTGTGCCTGTGGTGCTTGTGGGGCAGGCCGAAGGTGTAAAGATGGGTGGTGTTTTAGACCATCAATTGAGAGAAATTGAAATTGAGTGTCTTGCTTTGCAAGTCCCACCTCATATAGAAGTGGATGTTACCAATTTAGGTTTAGGAAAATCCATCCACGTGTCAGAGATTGTACCTCCCGAGGGCGTAAGGATACTTACGGAGAAAGACCGTGTGATTGTATCTATCCATGTGCCTCGGTCTCTTGAAGCCAAGTTGGCTGAAGAACAATCTGCTCAATCTGCTGAAAAAGCAGAAAAGGAAGAAGGAAAGGAAAAAGAGAAAGAATAAAAATAGTTTTGACTTCTTGTTATATAATCTTCAGTTTATCGAAAATATACCGAGGCACATGGGAAAGGGGATAGGTGTAAGCGTTTCCCGTGTCTTCTTTTTCTGGGATTATGGTATATGAAGATAGTAATAGGATTAGGTAACCCGGGAGAGAAATTCACATATACACGCCATAATGTTGGGTTTATGGTAATTGATAGGTTGGCTTCGAAATTAAAGGTGGACTCTTTCGAGTCGAAGTGGAAAGGTATGGTTGGAAAGAGGTTTGTAAAAGGCGAGGAAATATACCTTGTTAAGCCGACTACCTATATGAATCTCAGTGGAAAATGTGTAAAGTCAATAATGGATGATACTGCCGTTGGTTTGCAAGATATACTCGTTGTGCTGGATGATGTTGAATTACCAATTGGCACTATTAGAATTCGTGCACGGGGTAGTAGTGGAGGTCATAATGGACTTCAGTCTATTATTGATGAATGTGCCTCTGAAGATTTCCCCAGGTTAAGGGTAGGTATTGGTAAACCTTCTGGAGGTGTAGACCTTGTTGACTATGTTCTAAGCAATTTCGAGCCTCATGAATTGAGGTTAATGGAAACAGTCGTTGATAAGGCAGTAGATGCGGTAATATGTTGGATTTTTGAGGGTGTAGAAAATGCTATGAGCAAATTTAATAGAAACTATTTGATTGAAATGGAAGAAAACGGTAAAGAAACCAATAAAGATAAGGAAGAGAAAAATGAGTAACAATGGAAAGAATCAAACTCATACAATAAGTATATTAGTTGAGAATCATTTTGGTGTGCTTGCGCGTGTTTCTGGGTTGTTTAGTGCAAGGGGATACAATATAGACAGCCTTTGTGTGGGCGAAACAGAGAATCCTGAAATCTCGCGGATGACTGTTACTGTACGAGGTGATGAAAATGTTTTGAATCAAATTATTAAGCAGTTGAATAAACTCGTGGATGTAATAGAAGTTCAAGACTTGACTAATAAGTCGTTTGTGGAGAGGGAACTTGTAATGATTAAGGTTAAGGCTGATAATAAAACTCGTGCTGAAGTTATAGAGATAGCCAATATCTTCAGAGCGAGAGTGGTGGATGTTGGATTTCACGCAATGATAATTATGATTACAGGTGCAAAGGGTAAGATAGATGCTTTTATTGACATGATGAGATCATTCGGAATTATTGAGCTCGTAAGAACCGGTACCATTGCAATTGAACGGTGTGGTTCAAATGGGTATAATAATAACTCTCAGGATGAGGAAGACTAAAAATTGAATTGGGTTGCAATGTAGATGGGAATTAATGCTGGTGAAGATAATGTAGGAATAACACATTACCCGAGGTATTTCTCTAATTGGGTGTTTCCTCGGGGTAGATGGTGTTACTGTAGTAGATTTACAAATTCGATAACAGGAGCCACAGCAATTTTTGCTGTGGCTTTTTTATTTTATAGCGGAAGGAGGTATGTATGAAAGAACATATACGTTCATTGTTGAGACTTCAAGAAGTAGACTTAAAAATAGAAGAACTTAAGGCTAAAGAAGAGTTTATACCCCGCCAGAAGGATAAGTTACTTATACAGGAGAAGAAACTACAGCAAGAAATAGAGGAGCACGAGAGGGGATATAAGAAACTGCAGTTGGAACAGAGAGAAAAGGAAAAGGAGATAGCGTATCTTCAAGAACAGATAAAGAAACTGGAAAATCAATTGATGACTGTAAAAAAGAATGAAGAATATAGAGCGATGCTTAAAGAGATAGAGGATATAAAAAGACAGATAGGATTAAAAGAAGAAGAACTTATAGAGATAATGTACAAGTTAGATGAGTCTAATTTGTTCTTTTTAGAGTCTAAGAAAAGGATTGAACAAGAGATAAAAGATTTAAAAGAACAGGCAAAGGAAATAGATAAGGAATTGGAAGCAGTAAGAAAAGAAAGGGAGGAGTGGGAAAATAAAAGAAAAGAGATAATTAACGAAGTTGCCCTCGAGTATTTAGAAAAGTATGAACGAATTAGAAAGAAAGTTAAGAACGGACCTGTAGTGGTAAATTTGGATTCCTCTGGGGATATTTGCACAGGTTGTTATATGAAACAACTTCCGCAGATAGTAAATGAGATAATGGCGGGGGAAAAGATTCATACTTGTAGACATTGCGGTAGGATTTTATATTATGAAGATTCATTAAATGAAGAAATTTCCCATACCGCAGAGTAATTTATTAGAAGAAAGATGGGTAAAATGGATATTATCTCCCCCGGCTTGCCTGTAGAAGATATTGGATACTTAAGTAGGCTTGTTCTTCACGGTATAAAGTTGGGACTTGAAAATATAGAAAACTTAATGAAATTATTAGATGATCCTCATAGGAAATTTAAGTCTGTTCACATAGCGGGGACAAATGGTAAGGGAAGCGTAGCATCTATAATAGACAGAATATTAAGGGAATCAGGTTATAAAGTGGGGAAATTCACGAGTCCACATCTGATAGACCTCAGAGAAAGATTTCAAATTAATGGGATCCCAATTTCTTCTGAGGAATTGCATAGGCAAATTAGAACTATCAGTGCTTTGGCAGAAGAGCATAATATAGTTCCGACCTTCTTTGAGTTTTGCACTGCGGTTGCTTTTAATTGGTTTGCGGAGGAAAACATTGATTGGGCGGTGGTAGAAGTTGGAATGGGAGGTAGATTGGACTCTACAAATGTTATATTTCCTGAGGTTTGTGTAATAACTAATATAGGATTAGAGCACACACAATACCTTGGAGATACATTGGAAAAGATAGCAGGAGAAAAAGCAGGGATTATAAAACAATCAGTTGGTGTAATAACTGGGGAAACAAAGGAGGAGGCTATTAATAAAATAAGGCAAGTCGCAGACGAAAAAGAATCTGAGATTTGGGAGATTGAAAGGGATTTTGTAATAAAGAGAAGTATTGTGGGAGAGGATGTGTTTGTATCATATAGTGGCAAAAATTTACATATTAGTAATGCGAAGTTTAATTTGAAAGCAACTTACCAGACAGAAAATGTAGGAATTGCCTTGGCGGTGGCAGATTTTTTAATTGGAAAAGGAGAGAAACTTGAGAAGGATAAAATTGTAGAGGCATTAGCAAAAGTTAAGTGGCCTGGGCGTTATGACCTTGTTTCTAAAAATCCATACTTGCTTCTTGACTGTGCTCACAACCCAGATGGTATGAAAAAACTTGTGGAAGATATAGATAATATGACTATAGTACTTTCTGTAGCAGATGATAAAGATATAGCGAGGATTGTAGAAATTCTCTCGCAGAAGGCTAATTATTTTATTTCTACTCAATTTTACGGGAAAAGAGCACTTCCAGCAGAGAAGATTAAGAATGTGAGTGACAAGTGTGGCAAAAAAGCTGTTTTAGAAGCAGATTTTAGCAAAGCGATGGAGAAAGGTTGGGGAAGAGCCTTACTTGGCGAGAAAGTGCTTATAACTGGCTCCATTTATACGGTTGGTCAGGCTTTTGAAT
>CAZZMK010000215.1:0-5225 GCA_964655185.1 uncultured Nitrospirales bacterium
ATCTAAATTACATTCCAAATATTATTACTCTTCTCTCCGAAGATGAGAAAAATTCATTAACTCAGGCTCTTTGGAAATATGTATCAAATTATACTGAGGAGCCATCTGATAGTTTGGGACGAGCATGTTTACACCTATATAAGTTAGTACCTCAAGATGAAAAGCAATATGTAATTTCTACTTTGAAAAAATATAACATTCCTGAATTATCTTCAGAACTTATTTCCGATTTGCTTAAAGAAGACACAAATACACTTCCTTTTCCGATACTCTATGAACTGTATAATGGGCTCCCAAATAGTAATGAAAACAAAACCAATGTATACGAAGCACTTCTTGAGCATATAAAAACTGCACCATCAATTGACTCAATAATTTCAAGCATTGCAAGTAGTAAATACTTATCCAATTTTGCACATCTCGCAGGTTTTGTTACTAAGTGGAATGTAGTAGGTCCATTCCCGTGGCAATGTAGCGATGGTATAAATTCTGATTTATGGATAACTGAGTTTCTCGACAAAAGAGAGGAGATTGTTTATAAAGGAGAAAAATATCCTTGGAAAGTTATGGAAACTGAAGGATGGGGTTATATAAATCTTCTAAAATTATGTGAAGGAGGAACTACAGAATGTTCCAACCTTTGCGCTTACGGAGTAGCGAAAATCTCAGTTCCTGAAGCAATTGAAGGTTTTATTCTATTAGGAAGTGATGACGGATTTGGGCTTTGGATTAACAGACAACATTTTTGTGCAAAGAATGCAGATAGAGGAATGAGAGTTGATGAAGATAAAATTCCAGTAAAATTAAAACAAGGGACAAATGAAATTATTCTTTTAATAACCCAAATTAAGGGTGGATGGAATTTTTGCCTAAGAATAGTTGACACTAACAATGCACCTATAAACTTTAATATTGAGGGCAATTAGTTATGAATAGTTATCTTAAGTGCCTATTTCAATTAAGTTTGTTTAGCATTGTATTAATTGTTTCCAAATCCGCCTTCTCTGATGAAAAATATCTTAACTTTAAGAAAGAAAAGATAGGCAATAGCATTTTTGAATCTGCATCTGCTTTCGATGTTAACAAGGATGGCAAAATTGATATTGTGTCTGGTGAATTTTGGTATGAAGGTCCCGACTTCAAGAAAGCCCATAGAATAACCTTCCTTGAGCCAATAGATGATTACTACGATAACTTTTCTGACTTTCCAATGGACGTAAATGGTGATGGATATTTAGATATAGTTACTGGTGGTTGGTGGGGCAAAACATTACGGTGGCGGGAAAACCCTCGAGGTAATGAGGAATTATGGAAAACACACGACGTCGCTGAAGTAGGTAATATCGAAAGGTGTGTATTCTGTGACATTGATAAAGATGGCTTTTACGAAGTAATTCCTGTAACAAAGCCCGTGTATATCTTTAAACTCAGACTTTCCGAAGATAAAAAAACTTTAGGTGAATTTGAAAAAATAACTATTGAAACAGAAGGTGGAGGCGGACATGGATTTGGTTGCGGGGATATTGATGGTGATGGGAAAATTGATTTTGTTTTTTCGGGTGGTTGGCTTAAATCTCCTGAAAACCCTTACGATACCACAGGATGGAAATGGTTTCCTGAGTTTAACCTTGGTTCCGCAAGCGTGCCAATACTTGTATACGATGTGAATGAAGACGGTCTAAACGACCTAATAGTAGGCTCAGCCCACGATTATGGCTTATTCTGGTATGAACAAAAGATTTCTTCTGATAGTAAAAGGGAATGGATTAAACACGACATTGATAAATATCGCTCACAATACCACGACTTACAACTCCACGATATAGATAACGACGGGGAGTTGGAGTTAGTTACGGGAAAAAGGTACAGAGCACATGCCTTTCACGACCCAGGCTCTAAAGACCCATTAGGGGTTTACTATTTCAAGATTAACAAAGGCGAATTCAGGAGATATACTCTCGACTATGGACCCGCTGATAGAGCAAGTGGTGTAGGTATATACTTCTGGGTAGAAGATGTTGACGGTAATGGCTGGAAAGATATCATCGCACCAGGGAAAGAGGGGTTATATCTGTTTCGAAACTACGGGCCCATTCGAACTGAGTAGAAATTAAACTTGAGAAGATATGCTTATTAGAGGTAGATTTTGGAAATTTATACTTGCTGTTATTGTTGCAATAAACCTTGGTCTTCTGGAATCTGCTTGGACGACACCTACTGCCCCGGGAGCGGTTAAAGCAGGGTTGGGATGCTTTGCTATAGCAGTTATATTGATAATATGTTGTTATCCTTATGTCTGGTGGGTCCCTGGTTTAAGTATGCTTGAAGAATTTATTCAAGTTATGATTGGAAATGAAGGAAGATGGTTTCCAAATTCCGATTGGTTATTCCATCACTGGTCCGCAGGATATTTCGGTGTAAATTTATATCCCGTAATTTTTTTCCCATTGCTTACTGTTATTATTGAGTTAATATATCTTTTGACAAAAGCAAAAAGAACTCCTTTTGTGCGGAGTAATAAATGAAGAAATCCAATTCCACTAAGTTGATTTTGGAAGTAATTACTATTTAGTATTACTAAAATGTTAATTGGTAATACTAAATAAAATATGAAAAGGGGATTATTTATGAAAAACATTTGTGTTATTTCCTCCGTTTGTCTCCCTGTATTGTGTTTTTCGTATTCCGTATTTCCTGAACTTACTAATGTTGAAATAGGAGGTAAATTGGAAATATATGGTGCTACTTACTTCAACTGGATTGAGCCCTCAGAACTTGAAAGGATTCCTTCATCTGCTCTTGTATGGCGAAGTATCGGACCTAATGGTACTTATTCCCCTTATAGAACAGGAAAAGGTGCCGAGGACTGTAGTTTCTTTGAGCAAAGAACAAGAGTTCACATAAAGGCAGGTTTTACTGAGGATGTAATCTTTTTTGTTGAGTTTGATAATTATGATGTTTGGGGAGAAGATTTTAGGTCCCAAGATTATATTCCTGGTATTGATAGGAGAAGTGAAAGTATTGACGATGTGGAGATTTTCCAATCTTTTATTGAAATTAATAATTTATACGGTACTTCTGGTTTGTCTCTAAGTATTGGAAGACAGACTATAGACTTAGGAAGTGGGTGGTTAGTCGGCTCTGACCCAGGACCTGACCCATTTGCTGGACTGAGTTTTGATGCACTCCGAGTGAAGTATACCAAAGAACAATTTAGTTTAGACGTTTTCTATTCAAAACTATGGGAAAGTTTTGGCTCTTTTAATCACGATGATATAGACTTTGGCGGAATTTATCTAACATTGAACAATGTGGTGGATTTTGTAAATATCGATGTTTATTATTTCTTGCTTCGTGATGATAGAAAACTCGAAGCAACAGTAGGGGAAATTTTTAGAGAATTATTTGAAAACTTATTTGACAGAGACCAAGTCTCTACTACTTATATCCATACTTTAGGATTGAGGCTTTACGGTGAGCATTCTGGCTTTGATTATGACATTGAAATTGCATATCAATTGGGACATGGCTCTCACCCAGGCTTACTTTTTATCCCTGTAGAAGGTATCTATGGTGATGACGAGGTACAATGGAGTCTACCAGCAGGTCATTTCGAATTAGGATATACCTTTTCTGAGTCAAAGATGCAACCGCGATTATATTTAGGAGGAAGTTACTATGGTGGAAAGGACAAAAGAGATATATCATTTGAGGATTGGCTATTCAGGATAAGTGGAGGCAGAGCAAGTTATTCTTTTAACAGGTTATTTTCATCGTATAGAGAAGATAACTTTATTGATATTTCTGCTATGACAAATTTCTGGAAAGTTTATTCTGGAGCCACCTGTAATGTAAACGAGTCTACTGAATTAGGGATAGAGGTAATGTATTTACAAACAGTAAGTCCTTTTGACTCTCCCGTGAGTTTAGACATTGGAAATCAACAAGTATACATATTTGGTCCTCTTTCTTTTATAACACGGGAAAATAGTAAAGATATAGGTTGGCAAACTCTTGTATATATTAATTATTCTCTCACAGAAGACTTTAGTATCGAATTAGGCTGGGCTCACTTCTTCGTTGGCGATGGACTCGCAGAAGGTAGTTTTATTGATAGTAATGGAACGGATTTTATCTCAACCAAAAGCACAGATGATACAGACTTAGTTTACTTCTACTCATCAATAGAATTTTAGTCCTTTTTTTCATTAAATCGGTCTACTATCACTACCTCCTCATAAGAAAGTTGTCCTCCTCTTGGCCATGCAGGTTTGAGTGCTTTTCCTATCGCAATCATCATCCCAATTACATGGTCTTGAGGTAAATTTATAAGCCGGGCGACTTCATCGAAATCAAATCCAATCATAGGACAGGAATCATATCCCATTGCTTTTGCAACGAGCATTATAGTCTGACCTGCAATCCCACACGAACGAATTGCCTCATCCCTTTGTACGAACTCTCTTCCTCGATAGAAGTTTTCTATTGCAGGTATTACAAAATTTTTAACCTCTTCAGGAGCATTTCTCCAGTATCTTTCAGGTTCTTTTTCCCATGCTTTAGTATCTCCACAAAGAACTATGAGAAGAGAAGCATCTGTTACTTGTGCTTGATTCCACGCCGCTTTTCTTATCTTCTTTCGCAATTCCTCATCCTTAACTACCACAAATCTCCAATGTTGAATATTAAATGAGGTAGGGGAGAGCATAGCATAACTTAAGATCTTCTTAATTTCATCTTCACTCATCTTGTGGTTTGGGTCAAAGTGTTTAACTGCTCTTCTTGTTTCAACTGCAGTAAAAACATCCATAATTCACTACCTCCTATTCTGGGATTTTCAAAATTGAACAAATGAAATCCCCCAATTATTTCTTTCCCTCTCATTTTCTCTATTGCTATAAACCACAAAGGGAAGTTTCTATTGCAACATCTCTTCAGTTATATGTCTTACCTTCTTAGCCATAGCGTTAGCACGCTCATAGCCCCCTCTGTAGATATTCAATGTCTGCTTGCATAACTCTAAAGGATTGTATCCTTCTAAGTTGTCTCTCTCAAATTTTGTAACATTCGTAAGAGGTTTTAGGTAAGGATTAATTTCACTGAATATCCGTATTTGCTCGTCTACTTCAGAAATCAGTTTTACTTGTTCTTTCGCTTTTGCGATGTTTTTATTAATTAGGCTATGTTTGAGTCCTTCTGTAATATGTATACCCTGTTTATATTTT
>CAZZMK010000216.1:0-4233 GCA_964655185.1 uncultured Nitrospirales bacterium
AAGTTTGGGGCAGGCGGAAATTAGCCTATAAGATTAAAAAATTTACAGAAGGAATCTATATTTTAATTAGATTCCAAGCCCCCCCTAACTTTATAGCGCGTCTGGAGCATTACTTCCGGCTAAGCGAGCACATCATCAGGCATTTAATCGTGCATTACGACGAGAAGATGTTAAAATTGGAGGCGGAGCAAGAGCGGAGGAGGAAAGCATTAGAGGAAACCTCTGCTCAAAGCACTTCTAAAGAGGATGAAGAAGAAAATTTAGTTCCTATTGCTTCATCTTCGGATTCTGAGGGAGATGAAGAAGAGGAAGTTAAGTAGGAACTAATTTATAATAACATCAAAACAAGGAAATTCCCATGAGTGAGCTCCGACTTCCTGATTTGAACTATATTATTTTAGCCGGGAGAGTGGCTACAGAACCGGATATGCGTGTAATTCCGTCTGGTCGGTATGTGACGAGGTTTAGACTTGCAAATAATCGGAGATATAAACTTGCAAATGGCGATTATAAAACTGAGCCGTTATTTGTGGATGTGGTGGTTTGGGATAGGCAAGCGGAGTTTGTAAAACAGTACTGCAAGAAAGGTAGGCCTTTAATTGTAGAAGGGCGGTTGAGATTTGATGAGTGGGAATCTCGAGTGGATGGACTTAAACGCTCTCGGTTGGAGATAGTGGCTCAGAGAGTAACTCCACTTGATATTCTTCCCACTGAACAAGTGCCTGAAGAAGAAACTCTTCCTCCCGATGAGGAGGTAGAGGGGAATGATCAAGTAGAGCCGAACGATTCTACTATAGATTACAAATTAGATACCCCAATAACTGAAGATGATGTCCCGTTTTAGTTATTACTGAGTCTTAGAATTAGTAAATAGTCTTAGTATTTTTAAATGAAGTAATATTAAAAATAAAAAAGAAAGGGAAGTAGTATGGCACATATTTCCGCAAAGACAAGAGCCAAAATTAGAATGAAAAGGCTCAAAAGGAAGAAGAGAAGAAGAGTAGCAAAAAAGAAGATAAGCAGACTCACATTAGAGGGAATAGTTTTTATTGACTACAAAGATGTGAATTTACTCAGACATTATATAACTGAAAGTGGCAAGATAATTCCGAGACGAATTACTGGTGCCACCGCAAAACAGCAAAGGATGTTGACAAAAGCCATTAAGAGAGCCCGAATTGCTGCATTGTTACCATTTGTAGCAGATTAATTTTGGCGTAAATAGATATTTTAAAGTTTTTTAGTTTTTGTTGGAAAGTTAGAGCGTGTTTATGTTTGCTTCTATAATGGTAAAACCTGCTTTTTTTGGGTTATTGGTGGCTTATTTGATTGGTGAGAATGCTTTTATTATGCTTCCATTAGTATCTGCGGGGTTTATAGGATTGAGTTCGGCACGGAATGCCAAATTTCGAGTTTTATTGCTTGTACTTGCTATGATAATTGGAGCGATAGTGGGGATTTTGGCAAATTCGGTTACACTATCTCCAGACAATATGATTCTACTTGGTTTGTCTTTGCTTGCAAGTTTTATGGCGGGGATAACTGTAGGGTTGATGTTAAGAAATTATTCTTGGGGTAGGTGTTTGTTTATAACAACGAGTGTCATATTTATTGTATCTATAGTTTTAACATCTATTTATTGGGATGAATTGAGGAAGGACATTACAATAACCATTAATGCCCGGATAGCAGAGATACGGGAGATGGCAAATTCTTCAAAGGATACTGAGGTAAGTGATACGTCCTCAATAGTTAATATGCTTGAATATCTTGATTTTTACTGGGAAGATTTCCATCTTGGGTTGCTTTTTGCAGAAAGTTTGGTAATAAGTCTTGTTTTAATAGGGCTATTGGTAACAAGGTTGAGAATTATCCCGACAGAGGATGGAGTTAACTTCTGGAATAATCCTAATCTCGGGTCCTTTTCTCGTGTTAGACCACCAGAACATCTTGTTTGGTTAGCAATACTTTGTGCGCTAATTTTGATTTACGATAGTCATTATGGCGTTAGTGAGATTATGAGGTTATTAGCGAGAAATTGTGCTTTAGGTTTAAGTTTTGTTTATTGGGCTAATGGTTTGAGTATTATGTTTCTCATTACAGAATTGTTTAACTGGAATGCAGTAGTTATGGTAGTTGTGGTATTGTTTATATTTGGTTTTTGGAGTTTTCCTGTACTGGCGATTTTTGGCTTTTTCGATACTTGGTGGGATTTTAGAAACAAATTAGAGGAATTTTATAAAAGGATAAATCTTGCAAAAGACATAACTACCTAAATTATTAGAAAGGAGTGATGTTTATGAAGGTGATACTGTGTCAAGATATTGAAAAACTTGGTAAAGTTGGTGATACGGTCGAAGTAAGGGACGGTTACGCAAGAAATTATTTAATCCCACGGAAACTTGCAGTATCGGTTCAATCTGCGACCGCGGCGGAGATTAAGCATCATTTAGAAATAATACAGCGGAAGGAAGCGAAGAGGCGTGCTGAACTTGAATCTATGGCTAAGCAACTGAATGCCATTACAATTGAGTTCAAAATGCGAGCAGGTGCAGAAGAGAAATTGTTTGGTTCCGTTACATCTGCTATGATTGCAGAAGAATTGAAGAAGATGAATTTTGAGATTGACCGTAAGCAAATACTACTTGAGGAGCCGATAAAGACATTGGGAATTTTCACAGTTCCAATAAAGTTAGGTAGTGGAATTACTGCAGAAGTAAAAGTGTGGGTAAATCAACTTACCGATGAGACTATGGAGACAGAAGAGGTTTCTACTAATTCGGATGAGTCATAATGCCTTCTATAAGTAAGAGGACAAAAGAGGATATTTCTAAGATTTCAACATTTGATAGGGAACCACCGAAATCGATAGAGGCTGAACAGGCTGTATTGGGGGCTATACTTTTTGAACCTAAATCACTTTATGACGTGATGGATGTTTTTGGGATTAATAGGGGGAGTGACCTTTTTTATCATCCACCGCATCAACAAATCTATGATGCTATTTTTGAAATATATATGGGGAACCCCTCTATCCTCCCGGATATAGAGTCTGTTTCTGCTTATCTCGATTCTAAAAATCTACTTAATAGTGTTGGTGGTGTGGCGTACCTTGCGGAGTTGAGAAGTAAATGTTTGTCTTTAGCAAATGTGGTTTACTATGCAAATATTGTGTTGGAAACCGCTTTATTACGCAAATTGATACAGAGATGTAACTATATTGTTAATAAAGCGTATGATAGAGAAGTAGATGTTAAAGATTTATTGAATCAAGCAGAAAGAGAAATTTTTGCTATTGCTACTCAAGGACAGATTCAGAGTATTGATTCATTAGGAGCGATTGTTGACCATCTGTTAGAAATATTTTCTAAGAGGGCTCAGAGTGAGGAGCATATTTCAGGATTACCAACTGGATTTCCTGACCTTGATGAGTGCCTTAGCGGTTTGCAAAAAGCAGATATGATTGTACTTGCAGCAAGACCAAGTGTTGGTAAAACTGCTTTTGCTCTGAATCTGGCTAAGAATATTGCTATAGACAGGGGGAAGGGGGTACTAATGTTCAGTCTCGAGATGTCTAAACAGCAGATTGTGCAAAGGTTGATATCAATGGTTGGGGGGATTGATGGTAGTATTTTGAGGAAGAACAAGTTGGTAAAGAGGCATTTGCCCGAAATAGTTAGAGTTATTGGAGAGTTGAGAGACGCTCCGATATATATAGATGACACGCCGGGTATGAATGTTCTTGAACTCCGCTCAAAGGCAAGGAGACATATTGCAGAGAAACCAAATGTGGAATTGATAATTATAGACTATCTTCAATTGATGAGTTCTGCTTATAGAGGGGAGAATAGACAGGTAGAAATTGCTGAAATATCGAGGCATATAAAAGAATTGGCGAGAGAATTGGATTTGCCTGTACTTACATTATGTCAATTAAGCCGAGAAGCAGAAAAGTCGGGCAAAGATGGCGGAGGAGAACCTAAACTTTCACATCTGAGGGAGTCTGGAGCAATAGAGCAGGATGCAGATGTAGTAATGATGTTATATCTTGACCCCGAAGAAGAGGGCAAGAAAGGGAAAAAGGGAGATAATAAGTCGGATAAAAGAGATGACCATAATATTAAAGTAAATCTTAAGATTGCAAAACACAGAAATGGTCCTTTAGATTATTTTGAATTTAATTTTAATCGTACAACTCAGATATTTACTTTGTATGAGAAAAGGTATTATGAA
>CAZZMK010000217.1:0-7081 GCA_964655185.1 uncultured Nitrospirales bacterium
AATAAAGCACTCATACCCACAACTGCCTTTGGATTCTCCTTCACCGCTTGTAAAAACTTCTCTGGAGGGGTATCTACACCAAGGTCAATTACTTTCCATCCCACACCCTCCATCATCATTCTAACCAAATTTTTCCCAATATCGTGGAGGTCACCCTGAACTGTTCCTATAATAAACACCCCTTTATGTTTAGCCTCACCTGTTTCAAAAGCAGATTTCAAAAAAGGCATAGCAGAATTCATTGCTTTAGCAGACATTAACACATCAGGAACAAATACTTCATTTTTACTGAACTTTTTCCCTACCACACTCATACCTTTCATTAGCCCTTCTTCTAAAATTTTGCTCGCTGGTATGCCCTCAGCCAATGCTTGCTGAACAAGTTCTTCTACCCCATCTTGGCCAAGCATATCCTTCGGGTATGGGGAATTCTTGTTTATCTTACCCCTCTCAACACACATTGCTATTTTTTCAAGTAAATTCTCCATATGCTCTCTCCTATAATTATCAGTTTATTTAGTTAAATAATTACTAATTTACGACATTCTTTTCCAGTTATGACCACCACCTTTTTTACAAGGCACCCCACCATAAGGATAATCGTTAGACTTCACCACCAAGCCACACTTATCACACTGATATAGCTTTTCTCCAACAGGACCAAGACATCTCCAATGATGTCCACCCCCTTCAGGACAATTTCCACCTCTTGGTTCACTAACGCTTTCTAAATGCCGTCCACACTTAGGGCAATAATAGTTTTTAAGCCCGATACTATCCGAATAACTCAACCTACTGTAGAGAAATAAAGTTATAAATACAATAAATATAAAAGTAAAAAGTAACTTTGAGGCTTTTTTCATACAAAACCCTTTCTTTATTTATAGATTAATATTACAGAATTTATTTTATTGTAAACCGAGGTTAAAAGTAAAAATAAATCATAGTGATATAATATCTTCTCTACCAAAAAAAGATAAAAGACCTTACTACAATGTCACAAAAATCTAATCCCAAAAACCTCATCACATTAAGGGAACTCTTTTTCGAGTTTCTCAAAATAGGTGTTATCGGCTTTGGAGGAGGACTTGCTATCATAGCCATAATTCAAAATTACTTTGTTAACCAGAAAAAATTGATTTCTCCAAATGAGTTTATCACAGGTACTTCACTTAGCCAGTTCATCGGAGCCTTTGCAGTAAATACTACTTACTATATTGGTAGAAAACTAAATGGGATTTTCGGTGGGATAATCTCTGTTATTTCCTTCTTGCTACCCTCTTTCTTCGCAGTTATAATACTCACGCAAATTTATAAAAGTCACAATGAAATATTAAATATAAAACCTGTAATAGAAGGTATAATGCCCGTAATAGTTGCAGTGCTTCTATTAATCGCCTTAAAGTTCTTTGTATCCTCCAAAAGCACCCCTTTAATAACTATAATCACTTGTCTACTAACTATACCTTTCCTAATATTCTTCGAAAACCATGTTTTGTCTATTATAATTGGGGGACTAATTTATACCATATTAATGCAGATTCACAGTAAATTTTCAAAAAACAATCTATCTTTTAATACACTAATACCACTTCAAGGTCTTCTATTCCCTTCCGCTACTTTTTCTCAGACCATAATTATTTGGTTTACCACTCCTACCTTAATAAAATTCTCTCTTGTATGCCTCGGAATAGGTTTAATATTTTTCGGGGGTGGATACTCCCTCGCCCCGATAATTCAATATATAATCGTCCAAAAGTTAAAATGGATATCAAATGATGCCTTTATAATAGGAATGATTATAAGTCAAATTACTCCGGGACCGTTTGCAGTAATTGTCACTTTTTTAGGTTATTACCTCTACGGAATTTTAGGAGCAATTATTTCTACTGTGCTGGTATTCTTACCATCTCTTATAATTATGGAACTTCTTATTAACTTCTACGATTCTTATCAAAGAAACCCCTGGATAAAAAATTTCGTTCAGGGAATTGGACTAGTAATTGGATTAATGATAATAAAACTTGCGGTTAACTACATCGGCGAGTTTATGTGGCCCATAACTCCATTCGAACTTTTTATATTTACAGCATCTCTAATATTACTTACCCTTGGATATAGTCCTGCAGTTCCCATATTAGGTACTCTAATTTACTTACTTATATCCAACTATTTATTATCCTTATTTTAATATCTTTCTGCCTTCGGAAGATTTAATTCCTGCTACAATACGTTCAAATGCCTCTTCATTTGTGCAAGCACTAACAGCCTCTTCTTTGGTTACAAGTCCTTTCTGATAAAGTTCCACTGCATACTGGTCAAAACTCTTCATATCCCCATCTACTTCGATAATCCCCCTAAGTTTATCAAGGTCTCCTTCAAGTATAGCATCTCTGACAATAGGCTTACCCCCAAGTAAGATTTCAAGGCAAGGAATTCTCCCACCACCTATTCTCTTAAGTAATCTCTGGCAAACAACCCCTTGCAAAGAATATGCAAGTTCCTGACGAATTAAGTCTCTTTCGTTCTGAGGAAAATAACTTATAATTCTGTTAATTGTATCCACAGCAGTAGTTGTATGAAGGGTACTAAACACTAAGTGCCCCGTCTCTGCTGCACTCAAACCTGCCCTGATTGTTTCCCTATCCCGCATTTCTCCTACGAGAATAACATCAGGGTCCTCACGAAGTGCACCCCTCAAGGCATTTGCAAACGAAAGAGTATCTCGTCCGACCTGACGCTGTGAAATTATACTCTTCTTATCTGTATATACATACTCTATTGGGTCCTCTATGGTTATAATATGTGCTGAACGAGTAGCATTAATATAATCTACCATCGCCGCAAGTGTTGTAGTCTTCCCACTCCCTGTTATACCACATACAAGAAATAAACCACGAGGTTTATTACATACATCCCTTACCACCTCAGGTATGTTCAACTTCTCAAAAGGCAAAGGTTCTTCAGGAATTAAGCGGATTGCAAGAGCAGGAGCACCTGTTTTTATATATGCACTACATCTAAGATATCCAACTCCCGCCGCATGATATTGGAAACTCGTCTCACGCTCCGTAAACAGTAACTCTACTTGTTCCTGCCCTCCTAATTGATACAAAATTTCTCTCATATCTTCCGCATTGAGAGAAGGGAAGTCCAACGGCTCAAGGTCATTGTCAATACGAATATAAGGTCTTGAACCCGCCCGTAAATGCAAGTCCGAGGCATTACGAGACTTCATTAATTCAATCATAACATTTATGTTAAATCCGGTATTCACATAAGAAATAACCTCTAATTTCCAGGTCCTCGAGCGTAAAGAACGCCTACAAAACTTTTCAACAACACTATCTAAAGGCATTAAAAGTGGAAGTTGTTTCCAGTTAAACCCTGGCACTAATACTTTAGTCTTTCCGTCATCAGTTTTTACTCTCACACCCAATTTCGTATCTTCAAAGCCCTTAATAATTTCACTCGAATTTAAAGAGTCCTTATGATAAAAAGTAATCTGCATTGCATCCACTTTTTTACTTAAATCAGTCGACTTTGCACTAATCAAGCAATCTTCATTCTCTATTTTAACCTCAGACGGAACGCCAGTAGCCCTAATAACCTCATGTAAACCTATTCTCAAAATATCAATTAAGGTAGACTTAGAGTTACTCCCTATGTACATAACCTTATCCTTTATAATTACGATTTATTGGTGCTAAATTACATA
The DNA here is from genome assembly GCA_964655185.1 of uncultured Nitrospirales bacterium. Taxonomy (GTDB): domain Bacteria; phylum Hydrogenedentota; class Hydrogenedentia; order Hydrogenedentales; family Hydrogenedentaceae; genus Hydrogenedens. Next base: position 3,719 of record CAZZMK010000217.1, read on the forward strand.
AAAACTATAAAATATTTACACCATTTTAACAAAACTAATTTCCCCAAAACAAAACAAATTTGATAAAAACTAATAATATTTACTTCACTAACCTGGCGAAATAAGATTCCATACTACTGGTGATAACTCCTATTTCAACCTTATATGTTCGAACTTCACCGGGCAAAAGGTAATCCATTTCTCCTCTCCTCTCGGTCTCATCCCGTCCAAGCACACCAGCAGTAGAGGGCTCAAGACCTATAACATATTCACCAGCACCAAGCATTTTCCATTGAACAAGTTTGGGGAGTTTTTTAGGATTATACTTAATGTAAACCCCTCTAAAATCTTCTTCAAATAATTTCTCAGGATGGTATATCCCTATAGTTACCTCATCTGATTTTTCCTCAACGGTATGGAAATAAACCCTCTCTGGATATTCGTCCGCAGGTGGAGTTATTACATACCACGGGTCTGGACCGGCTTCAGCAGGTTTATCCCTCGGTATAGTCGCTTTTGCGGGAATACAAACCCTCGCTTTCTCGTTTACTACGGGCCAACCTAAGTTTATGTGATACAACAACATAAATGGGGACTTTCTAAATCCTTCATTAGTAACCACATCCTTAATCCACAACGACTTAGCCCCGAGAAAAGTCTTTATTTCTCTTTCGAGCACAAGATTTTCCATAAATAGAGCGGACTGCCTCATTTTTCCCCGAAGGATAAGTTCATATTTACCCTCCACCCACTTTCTTTCAACACAAACATCTTCCGCTGGTGTATTGCTTATTCTCCCATGCAAGCCGTCACCTGTAAGTTCGCTCCGCTCACACGGTGGACCTACATTTGTAAGCCCACAAGTAGTCAGTAATCCCCCAAAATAACTCCTTAACCACCTTATTCCTTCTGCTTCATAGTAAAATGGAGCCACATCTCCCGGAGTAGACCTCCAGCCTAATGGAATCCCCTTGTATCGAGCCGATGAAATATCCATACATCTATCTAAATAAACATTAAACTCTAAGCCACTACCGTTATAAACAGTGGCACACCTGGAACACCAAGCCTTGCCATCTTGCAAAATAAAAGTTTTAATCCCTGCTACCTGGTCTAATCTTCCTACATATCTCTTAATCTCATCTTCAGGAATATTTAACCATTGTTCTTTCATATCCTCGTCCTTCCAAACAACTACAAAGTTTAGTCAAGTTTAATTAAAATCTTCAAATTCTCTCTGTCCATAGCCTTTTCAAATGCCCTCAAACCATCAGCAATACTGTAAATACCACTTATAAGTTGGTGAACCTTAACTCTACCTTCAGCCAATGCTTTTATAGCAGGCGGAAATGGTCCACATCGAGAACCTATAATATTTATCTCATCCACTACCGCTTTTGACAAGTTAATTTTAAAATAATCAGCCACTGTGGATTTTAAGACTATGGTTCCTTGCGGTTTCACAATATTAAGTGCGAATTCCAAAGCATGAGGATTCCCAGTTACATCAATCACTACATCAGCCCTAAATGGTATAGAACCTTCACAAAATTTATATACTTCAATTCCCAGATTCCTCAGCAATTCCATTTTCTCATCATGCTTGCCTACACATACAAGTTTACTTACCATAGGCATGATCACTTGGGAAACTAATTGCCCCATCTTCCCATCCCCCAACACTACCACTACATCAGTTGGCTTTAACCGAACCTGCTCGGGAATTCTGTAACAAGCAGCCACAGGTTCCGTAAAAACAGCCACCTCATCAGGCACCGAATCGGGGACTATATGCAAATTTCTTATAGGTAGAGTAGTATATTTTGCAAAAACCCCATTCCTTTGATAAATACCTAATACCGTCCTATTAGGACAATGATTAGTTTTCCCCGCTCTGCACAGTTCACATTCATAACACGGACAATTAATCTCCCCTACAACCCTTTTCCCTATCAGCCTTTTGTCTTCAGAATCTTCAACAATACCCACAAACTCATGTCCCAGCACCCCTGTAAAACTCATATACCCTTTGCAAATTTCTATATCAGTATTACATATCCCCGCAAGCAATACCTTGATTAACGCTTCACCCTGAACCCTTACAGGTATCGGAACATCTTTTATTAACAATTCCTTCCCATCAAAATATAAAGCCTTCATTAAATCCATCCAAAACTACATTGATTTTCACAGAAGAGTAAAAAACTATACCGTTCAGTATTATATATAAATTCCTATTTTTACTTTCTACTGTTGTATTTCCTTAATCCAAAGTTCGTTGAGACTTTAGTCTTTCATAGTATTCAGGGGATAAAAATGGTTTTGCACTAAGTAATCTTTCTAAATATTCTCTCGTTGGCAACAAATTAGAACCCGTCTTTTCTTTTTGGGCAATGTAAGTCTCAGCAACTACTTTTTCTCCCGTATCCAATATAACTTCAATTTTTATCCGGTTATAATGGTTAGGATATCCCTCATATCTATCCAACTTTTCGAAGTCATCTTCTGATATTTCATACAAAACCCCTTCCACTATTTTGGTAGGGTCTTCAACAATATTAGCATATCCTTGTCTTTCAGGGTCAGCATCGGCTCTTTTATTAAAAACCAATTTCCAACCTCCTAACAAAGCCCCCTTATTTCAGAATGATTAATCTCCCTCCCCAATCTCTCCGACATTTGTTTCAAATCCATATTTGAACCATAAGCAAAATAGTACATACGCATTACCTCCTTCTTTTAACAGTAAAACCAAAATTTTATTTGCATTACAAAAGAAGGTACTCCCTTTGCAATTCATATTTTCAACCGTTCCGCAAAAAGAAATTACTCACCCTCTTTTCGCTCGCTTTTCTGATTCCTTATTAGTTTTGCACCTTCCGTTTTTAGATAAGTAAAGTAAAAAGTCCTACGTTAACTCAAAATCATTTATTAATTTGAAAGAGAAAAAACTTAAATTTACACCCCAAATTGAATGGCAAGTATTGAGAGCAAACCATAGACTTATTCTTATAAGTGGCGGAGAGAGTGGGATTCGAACCCACGGTGCCGGTTACCCGGCACAACGGCTTTCGAGGCCGCCGCCTTAAACCACTCGGCCATCTCTCCACTAAAAGAATTATACACAATAAAAAACCCTGACATAAAACAGATAAAGCAGTTTTAATTCTAACAGTTCATAACATTTCCCTAACCTTATGTTTAATATTTTCACACAAGAATCTTATGATGTTTAAATTTGCAATATCTCAAAATCAAAAAAGCAGGAGTATGGGAATATAAGCACTTATATTACAGTTATTTGTAAAAGCAAAAATGATTGGCATTATTATTGCTTATAAATTGCAACAAACTATTTTGCAGGAGGTAGGAGATAGGAAGAGG
>CAZZMK010000218.1:0-3599 GCA_964655185.1 uncultured Nitrospirales bacterium
GGAAATGTTTTCCACTTCTTTGCTGAGAACCTACTGCAACCACAAGATTAGGATGCTTTTTCATCTTTTGTATTACTGCATATCCATCGAATATGTTATATGAGAACGGCTTTTCTACATATACATGCTTTCCTGCATCGAGAGCCATTACTGTCATTAATGAATGCCAGTGGTCTGGAGTGGCAACCACAACGGCGTCAATTTCCTTGTCATCAAGTACCTTCCGAAAGTCTTTTTCTAAATTTTGAGGTTCTATGCCTTTTTTTGAAAGTGATTTTGCACCTTTATTAAGCATTTCTTCGTCACAATCGCATAAAGTTTTTATAATAAAGTAGCCTGAGTTGTGAAAATCCTCTGCTACTTGTGGTCCACGATTGCGACAGCCGATTATTGCGGTGCGGAGTTTAGGTGATTGCCCTCTTGCTTTTTTGACAAACGCAGATGTAGTAAGAGCGGTTAATGTTGAAGTGGCTAAGAATGTTCTTCGTGAAATCATTTTGGCTCTCCTTAAAATAAAATACTTTTACGCTTATATTGATAGTATTTCCTTGAATTCAGTGGCGATTTTTCGGCAAAGTTCTGGGTCGGGAAGTCCCTTGTCACTAACTAACACCTCTGCGGTAAGATAGTAATCATAACCCACATTTTTTAGTGCACCTAAAAGAGATTTCCAATTAAGGTCGCCATCTAAAAGACTGGATGTAAAATTGTCAAGCGTTCCTCCGCCATTAACACGCTTAAAGTTTTTTACATGGACACGAGCAATTCTATCTCCAAGAATTTCAGCCCAGTGCTCTGGATAGCCGTTAATGAGGCAGTTGCCAGCATCGAAGTATGCTTTTACCCAAGGAGATTGAAACTGGTCAATAAATTGGCAAAACTCGAAGGGACCTGTAAGAAACTTACTCCACACGTTTTCCAGAGCGATTATAACCTGATTTTCTTCTGCAACAGGAATTAATTTTGTGATTGAATCTTGAGCCCATTTCCATACTTCCTTCGCTTGGACAACGGGTCTGTTGGAGTCAAAACAAACATCTACCGTGCCTGGCAATACGAGCACTGCTCCTGCGCCCAATTCTTCGGCGGTTTTGATATATGCTTTTGTAAATTCAATGGCATTTTTTCTTTCTTCCGGGTCGGGACTACCAAGTGAACAACCCCAGTAGAAGCCAGTTGCTAAAGATGGTATCTCCAACCCAATAGAATCAACCAGATTTTTTATTCTTTTTATTTCTTCAGTAGGGGTAGAAGGGGTTAGGTCTCCTGCGCCGAAGCATAATTCGATACCGTCCCATCCCATTTCTTTAACCTGGTCAAGTATAGACTCAATTTTCACCTCACCCTGAAAACCGCATATCATCCAACCATTAAGCGCTATTTTCATAAAATTGCTCCTTAATTGAGAATAGGGTTAGTTTATCTAAAGTTGTTTCTATAATTATATTCATTTTGAGAAGTTATTAATCAATAGCGTTTGTTAACTATTGGTATTAAGTATCATAGAAAGTAAAGAAAGGTAATTATATAATGTAAGGATTTGTAATTAGGATTTTTGGTGAGGTATCAAAATTTTCTATAGAATATAATTTTTTCAACTCTTACCATGTGCAGAATTTTAAGACTTTACCATAAAGGGTTTTATTCCTCTTCGAAATAATCAAAATCAATCTTTTTTATATCAAAACTACTTACCTTGGATACCCCGACATCATTTTCTATCATTAGTTCAGCAAGAGTTCTACCATCAATCAAAACAACCTTATGTGGAATCGTTTTAACATATTCTAAAGCATCTTTGGTAAATTCGGAAGTAGTTATGAAAACACCTTTATTTGCTTTTTGTCCTGCAAGACTACCTACAAAGTTCCTTATCTCGTTAGAACCGACATTATTTTCCCATCTTTTTGCTTAAATATAAATAGCATCTAAACCGAGTTTATCCTCTTTAATTATCCCATCTATACCTCCGTCACGAGTTCGCCCAATAGCCTTTCCTGCATCTCTCAATGAGCCTCCATAGCCCATTTTAAGTAATAGTTCTACTACTAGTCTTTCAAAAAAGTGAGGGGAGACTTTCTTTACAAGGTTCAATAATTCAGAAGCTAATTCATTTCTGATTTTTTGGTAGGCTTTTTCCATCAGTTCTTGAGGTGTTTCTGGCAAATTTTCTTCTACCTCCAATTCTCCTATAACATCTTCTTTCCTGTTTCTTCTATCTTTGCTTGCTTCTACAAATTCTCTAAATTGAGGAAATCTTTTGAGAAAGTGTATATCTATTTTCTGGGGATTTTCTTGTAGAAGTTGTAATCCTAGTTCGGTTATCTTAAAATAGGACCTTTTGGTTGTCTCTAAAAGACCTGATTTTTTCAAATATGTTCTTGCCCAGCCTACTCTGTTATCGAGTATATATTGACCACTTGGTAGAACCTCACTTCGTTCTTCCTCACTAACCTTAAATAGGTTTGCAATATGTTCAACGGCTTCTCTAAATGAGTGTTCCTTTTGGTCTCCTGCAAATTTTAAGAGCGGTAGCATGATTTCCTGAAAATTTGGTAATGCCATATTGTTTAATCTTTTCGATAATTTGATTGCTGTTTTTGTGTAAACCTCTAAAGATAATTCGGAGATATATATTTCTATTTTCTCTGATATCTGGTTATAAATTATGTTGAATTAATATGAAGAACTGTAGGACATAGATAACACCTGACTTAGGATATTATATACGAAACTAATAACATCCTAAGGAGGTGCTACCTATGAACATATACATCCAGCAACAAATGATTAATCCAAAACTAAATATGATTATGGAATATCAGAAAATAAAAAATCAAGAAAGTAAATACTTTAAGACGGTTAAAGAGATGTGCTATTTCTAAAATATCTCTCGCAAGACATTTTATAAATACTTGAAGCGATATAATAATAGCCATCAGAACCCGCAAAGTTTATTACCTCAGTCGAGACGCCCCAAAACAAATTGGAATAAGCCTCCTAAAGAACTGGAACGGCTAATTGTGAAACTGCGAAATAAGTTATAGTCTATTCCGCCCTTCTTATCAGCATAACCCTTCGGGAAAAAGGAATCAGTCGAATCAGTGAATTTGGCATATACCAGGTATTCAAAAGATATCGCATCGGTTCTCGGCATGAAAAGAAATATAAAAACAACATTCCCAAACGGTATGAGAAGGAACAGCCCTGGGAACTCATTCGTATTGATGACAAGAGGGTCCCGAATGTGAAAGGAGAAGACCCGAAGTAGAAGCGATATTCGTTCAAAGCGGTAGATGACTGCAGGAGGTTTAAGTTTACTGAAGAGTATACGGATAAAACCGCTCAGTCCGCTTGTGATTTCTTGCAGTATGTCGTTCAGGAGATAAAAAACTCGACCCCGAGGCTAAAATATCTGGGGTGATAACAGACAATGGGGAAGCCTATACCTGCAAAACTCAAAAGAGTAGAAAAAAATCAGCCTTTTGAGAGAACATATAAGCGACTTGGTATAACCTACAAACGAACCAAAATCAGAAGAGTTCATACCAATGGAAAAGTCGAATATGCTCATTACCTCTATGATAAAGAGTTCTATC
>CAZZMK010000219.1:0-7878 GCA_964655185.1 uncultured Nitrospirales bacterium
AAAAATATGCAAAATAACTCCACAAAGTATTATGTCTACCAATACCCACGATATCGAAGAAGCCTTAAAGCCTGCCGGGCTATACAAAATCAAGTCCAGAAAAATGAAAGAACTATCACAAGTGCTCATCGAAAAATATAATGGTGACATACTCCAAATACTAAACCGACCAACAGAAGTTGCAAGAAAACTCCTGTTGGAACTCCCTGGTGTAGGAGACAAAACCGCTGATATTCTTTTGTCGGTGTCTGGAAAGGGTAGAATAGTTCCCATAGATACAAACATTAATAGAATTGCTCATAGAATTGGCATAGTTCCACCGAAATCAAAATACCACACCGTCCAAAAAGAGGTTCTAAAGTTAATTGGTAAGGATAACCCATTTGTCTCACATTTAATCCTTATAAGATTTGCGTGGCAATACTGTAAACCTATTAACCCTAATTGCAATAAATGCCCCGTCTCACAATATTGCAACTACTACAAAACCAAATCACTCACAAAATCCTCTAATGATTAAATTAGCAAGTACTTACATCTAATCTGGCTTATTAGATTTAATCTCTTGCAAAAATATCTCTGAAATTATGAAATATAAAACAATTTGTTTCCGTTAAATATACAGTTATAAGGAAATAAGGAAAACGATTATGAGCAGTGAGAACAAAAAGAGAGATTTACCGCCCGAGGTTTTTTATATTCTTCGGTGTGGAGGAACAGAACCACCCTTCACAGGTAAATATTGGAACCACAAAGAACCCGGAACATATATATGTGCGGGGTGTGGAAATCCTCTATTCTCATCGAAACACAAATTTGACTCTGGCACTGGCTGGCCCAGTTTCTGGGCACCGATTGATTCAAACGCAGTAGAAGAAAGATTAGATGTAAGCCACGGAATGGTTCGCACAGAGGTAATCTGCACAAAATGTAAAGGACACCTTGGTCATGTATTTAAAGACGGTCCCCCACCAACTTATCTAAGGTATTGCATCAATTCAGCAAGTTTGGATTTTATCAAAGAAGGAGAGGAGTCTTAATTACCATAAAATCTTTCGAGCACCTCTTGGAGTTTCGGAGCAAGATTGTCAGCAATCAATTTGTGTCCTTCTGGGGTAGGATGCATATCAAGGGGATAGAAAAGGTCAGGTCTATTCTTGTATTTCCTCATCTCCTCAGTAATGAATATACAAGGCAATTCAGCATAATTTGAAATTTCCATTGCGGGCTCATCTACTTTGTCTGATGAAAGCATTTCTTCTATAACATTAAATCCTAATCGCTTGGCAGTATTGAAAGCATGCTCATTTACATAAAAACTTTGCGGAACACTAAAAACGATAAGTTTTGCCCCTGCCGATTCTGATATCTCCTTAATTTTCTTAACAATCTTTAATGCAGTTTCAAAGTTAGGCTGGCACGAGAACCTTTGCTCTGAAAACGGGCTAAGCAAAGTATCCGGATACTTTACTGCTACATAAACTAAAAAAGGATTTAGCAACCCTTCCTTAAAAGCGTCTTTAATCTCTTCATCAAGCAATTCAAACCTTTTCTTTTCGTCTTCTGTAAAACCTTTCAATATCTCAATAGCAGAGTTTTTAGCAGATATTCTATTCTTATCAGCGGAGTTTTTAAGTGGCGACATTGCCTTTGCCTCGGAACTAAGTTTCTTGAAGAGGAGATATTGGGTTACTCGTCTTGATATGTTAGGAAATAGAAAGTTCATCAATCGATATACTGTATCCTCACTTAGTAGCCCTTCAGAACTAAAAGAGTGCAAATCATCTCCTTGGAGTAAAGCAAGTATGACTAAATCAGGTTCCACCACCGGAATACCTACCCTCGCTATTTCCAAATAATCTTCGAGGTCCGCACCTGGCTTGCCCATATTAACTACTTCTACATATTTCCCCACAATTTTTATTTTACTTTCCAACAGCCTTACCCAAGTTTGTTCTTCCTCTACTCCCCAGCCATAGGTATAGGAATCGCCAATTACCGCTATTCTAAACACATTCTTCGGTTTCGGGATGCTCAATTCCCCATTTCTCAAACCAATAGAATTTATTTTAACCTTGTAACGAAAATCTTTAGAGATAAACTCTTCCTCTGAGTATGGAGGGAATATGATTGGAATCTTCTTAACAGAAAATATCCAAACTGGATAAGAAAAAATTAGTCGGTCTGCCAAAAAAACTAATCCAAAAACTAAAAAAACGGAACTCAAAACAAGAATGATATTCTTTGACACCCTCCAAAATTTGATAGGTAAAGATAACATATAGTTAAATAATTTCAAAGTATAAATAGTTACTAATCCGAATCGGGCTTTATTTTCAGGACAGGTATTCCCAATATTTCCGCAAGTGAGACAATATCATCTTTACAAGTCAAAAGTATTATTTGATAATCCTTTCCAAGTTCGTTTAATGTTTGAACAGCATTGGTTAACCGCTCTGTATCGTAATTTAGGAAAGGTTCATCTAATATCATCGGTAATTTTTCTCCATTCGCACACATAGTCCTAAGTATTGCAATTCTTATGGAAAAATAAAGTTGGTCTACCGTCCCTTGGCTCAAATTAAGTTCTTCAAGGGGTAAATATTTTTGTCTCTCAGGACTGTAAACCAAAGGCGAAAGGTCTCTTTCAAGTTTTACCGCTGAGTATTTTTGATGTGTAATCTTTGAAAACAAAGATGAAATTTCTTCCTCAAGTTTTACTAACACCTGCGAATCTTTATCCTGAGAAACTCTCGTTAATGTAGTTATAGCGTAGTTTACAGCCTCCTCCTCGTCGTCAATCTGAGACAGTTTCAAATTGATACCCTCTATTTCTTCCTCAATTTCAACCAAATCTTTCATCTTAGAAACAAGTTCTGCAATCCTTAAATTCAAATGTTCCAGTTTCTTTCTTAGCTCTTCAAACCTGCTCTGCTTCTCTAAAAAAACTTTCTCAATCTCCTCTAAATTGTCAGGTTCCCCTCCAGGAACAAAATCTCCTAACATTTCCTCAATCTTATCTATCGTATAGTCCCCGAGCACATAATCCAATTCCCTCTTAGTCTTCTCAATCCCTTCGTAAATATCTTTTGCTTTCTTTGCCTGTTTGTATTTTGTATCCCATTCGGCAAAGTCTTTAACACCACCTATGTCAAATATTTCCTGTATCTCTTCATAAGTAGAGTTGATACTACTTTCTATATGCTGAAGTTCATTATATAGATTTTCTCTCTCCTTTCTTTTCTCCATCACCCTTTTTCTGAGTTCCTCTACCTCCTTCTGCAAATTAAAGTAATTTATAAAAGAATCTGAGGTAATTGGAGTTTCTGGCTTCACTAAACCCATTTCAACAAAAAGTGGTAAAACTTTCTCATATACTTCTTGCTGTAAATTTGCTTTTAACTCCCTTAAATTCCTTTCATCCACTTTCATTTCATTTTCTAAATCAGAAATTTGTGCATTTAAATCATGCGCCTTATTAACAAAATCTTTTGCCCTATCCTTTAGCCTTATGAGTTCTTGCCTAACCTTCTGAATCTCTGATTCATCTTTCAATTCCAACCCGAATATAGACACTTCCTCAACCATCCTCAAGAATACAGCATCTTTTGTGTTTCGATATTTATCTATGTCGTTTCCTATCTCATATATCCTTTTCTCCAGTTCTTCCTTCTCGTCAAGAAGCATTAAATATCTTCTATGTAATCCCAACAATTCAGATATAGTAGCCACTCCTGCTGAAGCCATCATTTTTGCTACAGGGTGCGAACTGATATTCGGTTCCGACCTAACCCGCTCAAGTTCTTTCCCCCGCCCCTCCAGTAAATTCTCCTTCTCTTTCAACTCGATACTTAACCCCCTATAAGTACCCATACAGTACAACATAGCAAGGAAAATAACAAGAGCAAAGAATACAGATGCAAAACTATATGTAATAAAATAAAAATATCCAAAAAACAAAGACAACAGAAAACATATAACACCAACAACCAAATGAGTTCTCTTCTCCTCCTTATAACTCTCAATTAAATCCTCCAGTTTATTTATTTCCAGTTGAAGCCTATTCACTATCTTTTCAGGCTCCGTAGTTAAATATTCATACTCTAACACGAGGCCCGAAATATCACGATATTCACCAAAGGTTTTAATTAATGGGTGCAATTCATATTTCAACTGCTCCAATTCATTTTCGGTTCTCCGAAGTTTCTCCTCTTCATTCTCAATCTGCATAAGAAGAGTATTATGAAGATTATTAAGCCCATCAAATTTGTCTATGACCTCCTGACTGATTTTATCCATACCAGGATATAGGTTTTTCTTCCTCTCTATTTCCGCAAGTTCTGACCGAAGTTTATCACGAAGTCGTTTCTTTTCCTCCAGTGGAGATTCCATCTTGAGTATATTATCATTGAGTCGATTAAACTTCTCTCTCAAGTAATGAATATCATCTATCTTCTTAAACTTCTTAACTCGCAGTTCTTCTTCCAAATTATCTATCTCTAATGTGATTTCATCTAATTTCCGTTGAATACTTTCCTTCTGACGAACAAGGTGTTCATAAGCGGATTTCAACTGAACCAACCGTGTATTCAATTGCAATGGAAAATCCTTAACTGATGAATAACTGAAATACTGAGCAGTCAGCCCGTCAAGCTGTTCCACCAATGCCTTGGCATCGTTTTTCTTCCGCCATAACCTATATTTATTCGAATAGGTGACTCTCTCTCTTAAATTCTCTACTTCATTTTGTAATACTCCTATCTCTCTTATTAAATACATATACTGTTTTTTGCAGGCTATGTATTCTCCTCTAAGGTTCAACTGCTCTTCTTTCAAAATGGAGAGATTTTCTTTTTTATCTTTCAAACTATCCCGCAGAGATAGAAGCCTTTGCAAATACCCATCTTTATCCTTTCCCAAATACTCAATTATTTCTTTCGATGATGCCTCAAGAGAGCCTGTATCAATTAGCCGTACAAGATGTTCCTTAATTCTCTTTATGCAATCTGGACCGCCCAATTGGTCCAAAGTCTTCATCGAAATAGTCGCGATACTAACAAACAAATCTCTACTAATCCCGAATTGACTCTGTGGAAAGGCCACTTCAGCATTTGGTAACTGCGGATATCGCGATGTAATATCCGTAGGATTAACTCCCTCAAACACTAATAACGAACCATTATCCCCAAAAATGCGTCTCAAATGTATTAAATTCTGGTTATCGAGCCTAATGCATAACTCCCCTTTATATTCACTCTCATTCCATGGCTTGTAAATATAATAATTTTCAGATAACTGAGCACCTTTCCTTATAGATGTTTTCTGCCCAAATATCATATCTAAGATAAAATTTAACAGAGTCGTTTTACCACTCTCATTTGGTCCGTAGACAATCTGAAATCCGGGATAAAATTCCATCTCAAAACCAACAAACTTGCCATAACCAAATATATGTGCCCTTAAAAATCTCATAACAACCCTCTACTCACCTATCCCAAAAGGAAGCATAGTTCTCGTCCCTTCTTGAACTGACAAAACTAAATAAGTTGCCCTCCTTATTATCTGACTAATTTTCTCAGAGGGTGCATATTTAATCTCCTGCGTTGCTATGTTATAGAATTCATTCACCAGAAGTGGTAGTTTTACTCCAGATTTTTCTAAGACTTCCCCAAAATTCACATTAATCTCGACTGAAAAGTCATCGCACTCCTTTGCTATTTCTTTAATATTAAGCAACACATTATCAAAAACAGACAGAGATATGTTCCCTTCCAGTTTTAATTTGATGATTCTCGGAGCAGGTACCTCCCTTATCAACAACTCAACCTCGTGAAGTAAATTTCCAGCATCAGTAAACTCTGAACAATCTATTTTAATCTCCCGATATGTTGTGCCTTTAGTAGACAATCTCTCAATGTTAGATGCTTTCCATATCCCATCTCTTAATTCAAAATGCACACAATAAAAACCCGGTGTTCCATCCTGAGAAAAATCAAACTGTTCCGTAGCACCGCTACTACAAACCATAACTCCGTTAGGCAACTCTTTTTTCTGCTCTGCTAATGTGTTTCCTAAAGCAACATAAGAGAACAAACCATTTGATTTAGAAAATACTTCCTCCACATCAAAATCCAAGTTATGGACTAAACATACATTATTAGTATCTCTACTCAAGGACAATGTCGGAAGTGCTTCTGGATAGCCGCCTTCTCTATGTTTTCCGTACCCAACCACACATAATGATAATTCATTATCGGTAATCACTTCCCAATTAGGTCGAGTAAAAATAAAGACATTTTCGGGGAAAGTCTGATATAGATATACTGACTCCTCACACAAGCAATCCGCCTCGCCAGGCGCTATAAATACCTTAACAGGCTTAAGCGACTCAAATAAATTTATAAGCCACTTAACCGTATCATCAGTTATCCATCTCTCATCTAAAAGATTACCTGCAACTAATATAGCATCAGCCTTCCGTCTTATAGACGCCTCTGCAATATCCTCCAATATTTTTTTTAGCCTTTCTCTTCGCTGTTTACCCAACAAACGATTATTCGAAGAAGGGAAAATCTTATCAAGGAAAACATTAGATAAGTGGATTAACATCATATATAAAGGAAACTCCCATCTGTTCAATCACCCAGTATTGTTAGTAGTATATCAAAGGAATAACATCTGACAGGAAAATTCAAGATATAACAAACTTCTCACTCCACTCACTCAAAAAACAAAAATATTAGTCCCACATAATCTTTAGACGAAATAGTCAAAAGGAAAGCAAATTGCTTAATTGCTACTCTAACAATCAAAATTTCTCAAAGTTCAAATGTTTTTCTCAAGTAAATAGCATTACTACGGAATGGACGCCACCACTCAACTGTATTTGGTTCAAGTATAAGCGTAGGAGGCAAAGGAGGAATTTTCACTCCGGGAATCTCCGTTACTCCATAATGCTTCTCGTTTACAACTAATCTAACAGGCTCTTCCACTTTTAGTTTCCACTCTAAAACAATTGGTTCAGGAAATCCCCGATAATTAAAACTCCAGACTGGAAGAGTTTTGTCTTCCGAACACTCAAGTTTCCTACCATTGTAATGAGCCTCTAAAACTTTGAACTTCCCCTTAAGTCTTACTTCTACTTGTGGAGCCTTCGAGAGACTAACTATCCCAATTTTTAGAAAACGGACATCGCCATCTATCTCATCCGCTAAAATATGAACTTGTGGCTTCGGATAATTAGGCAAAGGTGCAGGATAAAACTTAACCTCAATATTATCCCCACAAAATTCTGTAGGCTTTCTCTTGACTAATAACTGCCCCAAAAATTTGCTCGTCCACTCATTAGGTTGTTCGTCAAGTGTCATCCAATAGGCTTCGTTTTTATCCCAGTCAACCCCATAGGCAAGGTTAGTTGTCCACGGCGTAGAAGGCGTAGGTTTCAAAAAAACAGTTGGATAAAGGTAAACGAGTATTCCTATCGCTAAACTGATAAGCCCTAACTTTCTGAAGGTATCCTTATTATCCAACATAAATATCAACAAAGTAGGACTAAGTAGGAATGAATAAACAAGCAAAATTGAGAGGAGAGGCAAGAAAATGGGAGTCAATGTTTGTGTCCCAACAACAAGAAACGGAGCAAAAAAATAAATCGCTACAATCCCTGGAATAGTGTTTATTACAGATAGTTTGTTTCCGCTTACTCCCCACCCAGATAAACCAGACGCAATTATGCCTGCTGTAGAGCCTATTATCGCTATCCAGGTAGGAATATATGAAGCGGACGGAGAAAAGATTGATGAGTGAACACAAAAAACAACCCACGGCAATAAAATGGCAAGATAAAAAGCCTGACAATCAATCTTAGGCAATATAACA
>CAZZMK010000220.1:0-5842 GCA_964655185.1 uncultured Nitrospirales bacterium
TGTGGGGTCCTTCCATCTTTCTTATCTTCTTCAACATAAGATATTAATTCGTATGGAAGTTCTCTTATATTTATTTGCGGTTCAGAGGCAAGAACTACCGCCCTCTCAATTACATTCTCAAGCTCTCTCACATTCCCGGGCCAGGGATACTTCAAGAAAATATTTATAACTTCATCATCCACATCATAAACTGGTTTTCCAAGTTCTATGCTAAATTTCCGCAAGAAATGATACACAAGAGCAGGTATATCATCGGGCCTATCCTTCAAAGGAGGCACATATATTGAAAACACATTTAGCCTGTAAAAGAAATCATCTCTAAAGGTACCCTGAGCAATAGCTTGTCTCAAGTCTTTATTAGTCGCCGCTACTATGCGAACATCAACTTTAATAGTCTCAGTTCCTCCGACTCTTTCGAATTCTCCTGTCTCGAGTACCCTCAGCAATTTTACCTGGACGGAGGTATCTATTTCTCCAACTTCATCCAAAAACAAAGTTCCTTTATGTGCTTTTTCAAACCTACCTATTCTTCGAGCAGTGGCACCTGTAAATGCCCCTTTCTCGTGTCCAAACAGTTCACTTTCCAATAAAGAAGGAGCAAGTGCTGCACAATTCAAAGCCACAAATGGTTGGTCTCTTCTCGGGCTTGCCTCATGTAGTGCCCTTGCTACAAGCTCTTTTCCTACTCCACTCGGTCCCGTGATTAAAACAGAACTTCTGGTGGGGGCTATTCTTATTATCATATCCCTTAAATTTCTCATAGCGGAACTCTCACCCACCAGGTGCTGAACCGAAGGATGTATCCACGTATGAAAACCTGAGCCGAACTTTTTTTCTTTCTGCTGTATGATTTTTTGCACCTTATTTTTTAAAACCGCCACCTGGAATGGCTTAGTGATAAAATCGTGTGCTCCTAATCGCATCGCCTCCACCGCCTTTTCTATCGTCCCATATGCAGTTATTATTATTACCTCAGTGTCAGGATACATACTTTTCGCAAATTTAAGAACATCCATCCCAGTTTTACCTGGCATGTTCAAGTCAGTAATGATAATGTCGAAGTACTCCTTTGAAATAATCTCGATTGCCTCGTCTCCATAAGATGCGGTTTTAACCTCGTATCCCGATTCTTCGAAAGCAGAGGTTAACAGTACCCGCATGCTTTCTCTATCGTCTGCTACGAGGATTCTTATTCTTTTCTCACCATTTTTTTTAGTAACTTCCTCACTCATATATTCTTACTATCGTCTATAAATTTTTAAACAGGTTGTCAAAATCTTTCTTTGCTTTTTCTCTCTGAACCTTCCAATTATTATTACTGCTTCCTTCTTTAAATTCAAAAAAATCGCAAAAGTTCGGACCTTCCTTATTTGCTACCTTATCAGTGTTGGGAACATAACAATCGTTTGGTTTCCCAGGCATATACCACTTACAATTTAAACAACAATGAAGATAAGCATTACACCGGGGACAAGTTTCTTTAACACCCGGCTGTTTCTTCGTTAGACTTACCCACTCTTTACCACATCGATAGCATAATTTCATTAAATATTCCCATTACTTCCTAATATTAAAATAATGGTTTATTGGACCTTTTTTCAACTTAAATAGATGTAATTACTTAATATCAATGTATCGTATAATATATATAAAAAGAGAGAGAATAGAAGTATGCCTGGCACACAAGGGTATACAAAAATAAAAAATGAAGAGGATATAAAATCAGAATTACCAAGGCTTTATAAAGTTTTGTTACATAATGACCACTATACAACAATGGAGTTTGTGGTATATATTTTGCAGAAGGTATTTAATAAATCGCATGAGGATGCGGTCAGGATAATGCTTAAGGTCCACCACGAAGGAATTGGCGTGGCTGGTTTATATGTGCGTTCTATTGCAGAGGCAAAGGTTAATACTGTCCACAAGTTGGCAAGAGATAACGGATTTCCACTAAAATGCTCAATTTGTCCAGAATAAAATCTCTTAAAATTTTGTTGTAAATGTAAAATTGAGGTTAACTTATGTTAAGCAGAGAAATTCAAAGAGCAATTGCAAGAGCACTAAGTGAGGCTACCCGAAGGAGACATACTTATCTATGCCCTGAGCACCTATTGTATGCACTTTTAGATGATTCTTACGGTAGAGATATACTCGAAAACTGCGGGTGTAATATAGACAGACTCAGAAAAAAATTAAATTGGTTTTTCGAAGAACTCGTAGAAAAAGCACCTCGTGGCTCGGATACTAAACCAATGCAAACCCCAGCCTTTGACAGGATAATTCAAAGGGCTGTTCTCCATGTCCAGCATTCAAGCAAAGATGAAGTAGATGCAGGAGATATTCTGGCTTCCTTTTTTGAAGAAGAAGATTGCCATGCTGCAGTTTTTTTATACCAAGAGGGAATTACCAGGCTTGACATTCTCGAATACATATCTCATGGTATCAGCTCTCGCTCAGAAGAAGAACCTTTTGATTTGGAAGAAAAGACCTCTAAAGAAAGAAAAAGTACAACCTCAGTCCTCGAATCTTTTACAATTAACCTTGTTGCCAAAGCACGGAGGGGTAAACTCGACCCTATTATAGGGCGGGAAAAGGAAATTCACCGTGCTATAAGAGTGCTATGTAGAAGAAGAAAAAATAATCCAATATTTGTGGGAGAGCCTGGTGTTGGTAAAACTGCAATTGTTGAGGGGCTCGCCCAAAAAATTGCAGAAGGTAATGTCCCTGAGCCCTTGAAAAACATCGAAATTTTAATGGTTGATTTGCCAGGAATGCTTGCTGGCACTAAATACAGAGGCGATTTTGAACAACGAATTAAATTACTTATAAATGAAGTTCTAAAAAAGAAAAACTACATTTTATTCTTCGATGAAATTCACACATTAGTAGGTGCAGGAAGCACTGTCGAGTCCTCGATAGACGCCGCATCTATTCTTAAACCCTTCCTTGCAAGTGGAGAAATTCATTGTATAGGCGCTACTACTTATGAAGAGTTCAAAAATCATTTTGAAAAAGATAGAGCACTTTCTCGTAGATTCCAGAAAATTGATGTCCATGAACCTACAATAGAAGAATGTATAGAAATAGTTAAAGGGCTGAGGTCTTATTACGAAAAACACCATAATGTAATTTTTACCGAAGACGCCCTAATTTCTGCTGTTGATTTATCTGCCAAATACATCAACGATAGATTTCTCCCCGATAAAGCTATTGATGTCCTTGATGAATCCGCCGCAATGGTTAGGCTGGAGAGAAAAGGTGAACCACTTATTGTAGATGTAAGTGATATCGAAAAAACCGTGGCAGAAATGGCACAAATCCCTGTCCGAACAGTCAGTTCTGCCGATAAAGAGAAACTAAAGAATTTAGAAAAAGAACTGAAATCAGTAGTCTTTGGTCAGGATAAAGCAATTGAAATTTTGGTAAAAGCCATTCACCGTTCAAGAGCAGGTTTGAGTAGGTTAAACAAACCTATCGGTTCATTCCTATTTACTGGGCCTACAGGCGTTGGAAAAACTGAAGTAGCAAGACAACTTGCAAATATACTTGGCAATCACTTCGCTCGTTATGATATGAGTGAATATATGGAAAAACATTCTGTTTCCAGACTTATAGGTGCTCCACCAGGGTATGTGGGGTATGAACAAGGTGGCTTGCTTGTGGACGAAATTAGAAGACATCCGTATACCGTCCTCCTCTTAGATGAAATAGAAAAGGCTCATCCCGATTTATTTAGTATCTTACTCCAAGTTATGGATGAAGCCACCCTGACTGACAATATGGGACGAAAAGCAGATTTTCGGAATGTAATCTTGATTATGACCTCTAATGCAGGAGCCAGAGAACTATACTCACAGTCTATAGGTTTTACCGTTTCTCCTAACGAAGCAGAAAGGAAAAGTATGAAGGCTATCGAACAAACTATGTCCCCTGAGTTCAGAAATAGACTCGATGCCATAGTCCCATTTAAACCTCTTAATGTAGAAATTGTAAAACTGATTGTGGATAAGTTCATCAATGGAATTAGGACACAGTTAAAAGATAAAAATGTTGAAATTAAATTAACTGAGGAAGCAAGGACTTGGCTTGCAGAAAAGGGTTACGACCCGAGATTAGGTGCTCGGCCTCTCGCAAGACTAATCCAACAAGAGGTAGAAAATATAATTGCAGATGAAATACTATTTGGTAAACTCGAAAACGGTGGAATTGTTACGATAGGTATTGATAAGAATAACAAACTGCAATTTACTTTTAAAGAATTAGGGAGAAGTAGTAAGTCTATCTCAAGTAAAAAAGAAACTCTCTCATCATAGTAGGGATTTCAGATAGCATAGTCTTCGGGTGTAGCCTGAGACTAAATTCAGTATTTGTTGTATCCCAGCAATATTTAGTGCAAGTGCAAGCCATAACCCTATATTGATGAAACTCGTTGGACCTCCATATATCTACTAATGATTTATTTTTTACAGACATGTTGGTTTCAATATCGCAACATACCCCCACTCTCCCGTCAGGTGTGATTATGCAGTCCAAAAAACCTGCATAGCAGGAAAATTTGTTCTTATGCACAAAGTTTTTTACGATGCCTTCATAAAATGTTGAGGAAGTGGTCAACATCTTCGCCTTTTTACATTCAATATAAATTTTCTTTACTTCTTTGTGCAGTTCTTCCAAATCCTCCTCGGAAAAACAGAATTCATCCCATTTATCCTTCTCTTTATATTTATGAAGTAGATTTGTATGAATTGGAGCAAATTTAATTTGGACTGCGCCTAATTTCTTTGCAAACCTTACTAATTTATGAATGTCCTTGAAATTTTTCTTACACAGCACTGCGTTTATGCTTATTCTTATTTTTGGTGAGTAAACCCTAATATTTTCGATTCCATCTAATGTTTTTTTGAATTGCCCTTTTCCTCTTATACTATCGTGAATCTCTTCTACGTCACTATCTAAGGAAAAAGAAATCGTTTTTGTGCCTGCTTCCTCTAAAATTTTTGCTCTATTTTTATCTATCAGCGTTCCATTAGTACACAAATGAACCGATATGTTTTTCTTAGTCGCATACTCAATTATAGATTCAAGGTCTTTTCTTAAAAGGGGTTCTCCTCCAGAAATAGAGGTTATTAGTGTTCCAAGTCTCTCAGCGGAATCGTAAACCATTCTCCATTCTTCTGTAGTTAACTCACTTTTGTCCGTATTCTCCCTCAGTTCACATAGCCCACAAAAAGAACATCTCAAATTACATCTGTAAGTTACAAAAGCAATTAAGATGGGCAGATATCGTGGTGGAACACGTCTTAACCTGCTGTGGATTGTGTCCAAAACCTCACCAAATGTTTTTATTGCCAACCTCATCTTTAGTTACTATCAAACTTGCTTTTACTTAATCTCTTCTCAATGCACTTGCAAACTACTTCAAATACTTCATCCACGCTAATTCTCTTTATACACTGATTATCCTTACAAAAAGAAAATCTGTAGTTGTATGGATTTAAACATGGACTACACGCTAATTTTTTGTATATCACATTTACATTTCTCCCTGGGGGCGCAAATAAGATGGGTGTTTCAGGACCAAACATTACTATGATTTCAATGTCCGGAGATGTCGAAGCAAAATGGCTCGGTCCACTATCGTTAGTTACTAAAATATCGCAAATTGAATATAAAGTCATCAAATCCTCAAAATCTGTTTCCCCCCCTAAATTAATTGATTTGTCCTTTCCAAGTTCGTTTTCTATTCTTGAAAGTTCATCTCTTTCATCTTCTAAACCTGTAATTATAAATTTTACATTCGGATATTTTTCGATTATCCTCTTACCTAACTCAATATAAT
>CAZZMK010000221.1:0-6558 GCA_964655185.1 uncultured Nitrospirales bacterium
GAAGTTAGATAGTAAGTTTAAGAAGTTGTTGACCCTCGCCGCATTAGAAACAGCAAAATTAGAGGCGTTCAGAGACAAAGAATTGGAGAGATTGAGAGAAGGAGATGAACTACCTCCAGGCGTGAATAAAATAGTAAAGGTATATGTTGCAACTAAGAGAAGAATGTCCGTGGGAGATAAGATGGCTGGTCGTCACGGGAACAAAGGTGTTATCGCTAAAATAGTTCCTGTGGAGGATATGCCATTTTTGCCTGATGGTACACCTGTCCAAATAATACTTAACCCATTAGGTGTTCCTTCCCGTATGAATGTAGGACAAATATTAGAAACTCATTTAGGTTGGGCGTTAAAAGTGCTTGGTATGAAGGTTGCCTGTCCCGTATTTAATGGACCTAAAGAGGAGACAATATTGGATCTGATGAAGAAGGCGGGACTCCCGATATCAGGCAAGGTGAAACTTAGAGATGGTAAAACCGGAGAGGAATTCCATCACGAGACTTGCGTCGGATATATTTACATGCTTAAGTTGATTCATATGGTAGACGATAAGATACATGCTCGTGCGACGGGTCCGTATTCTCTTGTTACACAACAGCCTTTAGGTGGTAAAGCCAACAATGGCGGGCAGAGATTTGGCGAGATGGAGGTATGGGCACTTGAGGCTTATGGTGCGGCGTATACATTGCAAGAGATGCTTACCATAAAGTCGGATGATATAGAGGGTAGGGCGAAGATATATGAGGCGATAGTTAAGGGAGATTACGATGTAGAGCCGTCGACGCCGGAGTCATTTAATGTGCTTGTTCGTGAGTTGCAAAGTCTTTGCTTGGACGTGATAAAACTGGCAGAGGTGAAAACACCTGGAGATAGAGATGAATTTGAACCAGAGGAGGATTAAGCCTTGAGTAGATTTGTAGAGACCACATCAGACAAGTTTGATGCATTACAGATACGGATAGCGTCTCCGGAGCAGATACTCAAATGGGGTCGAGGCGAAGTAAAGAAGCCGGAGACGTTGAACTATCGAACATTTAGGCCTGAACGAGATGGGCTATTTTGCGAGAGGATATTTGGTCCTACTCGGGACTGGGAGTGTGGATGTGGCAAATATAAAAAGGTTAAGCATAGAGGCATAGTATGCGATAAATGTGGTGTAGAGATAACAGAATCAAAGGTTCGTCGTGAGCGGATGGGTTATATTAAATTAGCGGCACCTGTAGCACACATATGGTTTTTCAAGAACAATCCATCCTGCATAGGCAATTTGCTTGACCTCCCAGTTCGTAGTCTTGTGCGGGTGATATATTATGAGAGTTACATAGTAATAGACCCGGGTGAGACTAAGTTGAAGAAGATGCAGTTGTTGACGGAGGAAGAGTATCAGGATGCGGTAGCGGAGTTTGGTTCGAAGAGTTTTAAGGCGGAGATGGGTGCTGGAGCACTGAAGGTATTACTGTCGGAATTAGATTTGGAGAAACTTGCTGAGGAACTGAAGAATATTGTTAAAGACCCCAATGCACCTGCTCAGGCTAAGGCAAAGGCTATTAAACGTTTGCAGGTAGTGGAGCCATTCCGTCGTTCGGGCAATCAGCCAGAGTGGTTAATTCTTGAGGTTATTCCTGTATTGCCTCCGGACTTGAGGCCACTTGTTCCATTGGACGGGGGCAGATATGCGACGAGCGATTTAAATGACCTTTACAGGCGTGTGTTGAATCGGAATAATAGATTAAAGAAGATAATGGAGATTCGCACGCCTGAGATAATAGTTCGCAATGAGAAGAGGATGCTTCAAGAAGCGGTTGATGCTCTCTTCGATAATGGCAGACATGGCAGGCCTGTGATGCACACAGGCACAACGCGTCCGCTAAAATCGCTTAGCGATTACATCAAGGGTAAGCAGGGTAGATTTCGTCAGAATTTACTTGGCAAGCGAGTAGATTATTCGGGCAGGTCAGTAATTGTAGTGGGACCTGAGTTGAAACTACATCAGTGTGGTTTGCCGAAACGGATGGCTCTGGAGTTATTTGAGCCGTTTGTAATTAATCGGTTAAAAGAGAAGGGCTTAGCGACTACAATCAAGCAGGCGAAGAAGATAATCCAGCAACAACGTCCGGAGATATGGGATGCGGTAGAAGAGGTTATCAAAGACCATCCTGTATTATTGAACCGTGCACCTACTCTGCACAGGCTTGGAATCCAAGCATTTCAGCCTGTATTAATAGAGGGCAATGCTATTCGTATACATCCATTGGTGTGCCATGCGTACAATGCGGATTTTGATGGTGACCAGATGGCGGTTCACGTGCCACTCACTCCGATAGCCCAGTTAGAAGCACATTTGTTGATGATGGCTTCCTCGAATATATTTTCTCCATCTCACGGTGGGCCGATTGTAACTCCTACCCAGGACATAGTGTTAGGTATAGCGTGGCTTTGCAGGGCGAGACCTGGTGCGAAAGGAGAGTGGAAATCTGAGTGGTGCGATAAAGATAATCGGATTAAGCCTGAATATGCGGGGAAGGTATATCCTGATAAAGAATCAGTTTTACTTGCACTTTATTTTGGTCATGTTGATATTCACGCGAGGATTAAATTCAAGACTGATAAGGGTATAGTAGATACGACAGTAGGTAGGGTAGTATTTTGGGATGCGCTTCCTGAGGGGATAGAATTTGATGAAAGTATAAATTGTGACCATAACAAAGACACGATAGGCAAGATTATAACCAATTGTTACAAGAAGTTTGGGCACAAGAAGACGGTGGAGTTATTAGATGCATTGAAGGATGTTGGTTTTAGGTATGCCACAAAGTCTGGGTTATCGATAGCGATAGAGGATATGACGATACCTGCGGAGAAGGAAAGTATTTTGAAGAGGGCTCGAAAAGAGGTTGAGAATGTTGAGGAGCAGTACATATCTGGGCTATTGACACAAAGAGAGAGGTCGAACAAGATAGTAGAAATTTGGAAATTAGTGTCCGATGAAGTTGCTGAGAAGATGTTTAATGCCCTTGAGAAGAAAGAGGATGGGTTTACCGGTTTATATTTAATGTATGTTTCGAAGGCGAGGGGTAGTAAGGACCAGATAAGGCAATTGGCAGGTATGCGAGGTGTAATGGCAAAGCCATCAGGCGAAGTTATTGAGACTCCAATAACATCAAACTTCCGAGAAGGCTTAACGGTATTAGAATACTTTATCTCTGCCCACGGAGCGAGAAAAGGACTTGCGGATACTGCTCTGAAGACGGCTGATGCGGGGTATTTAACACGGCGATTAGTTGATGTTGCGCAGGATGTTACGGTGGTAGAGCATGATTGTAAGACAATTCGCGGTATTTATATGGAGCCATTGATGTCCGGCCCAGATATAATCACTCCATTAGAAGAGCGAATAGTAGGCAGGTATGCACTTGAAGATATTACCATTCCTGGAGATAAGGAGCCTATAGTAAGAGCGGGTGAGGAAATTACAGAAGAGAAAGCAGAAAGAATTGCAAAGGCGGGGCTACCTGGTGTTCTTGTCCGCTCAGTATTGACATGTGAGTCTAAGCGGGGAGTTTGTGCTTTATGTTATGGTAGGAACTTGGCAACAGGCAGATTGGTGGAATTAGGCGAGGCGGTCGGGATAATTGCTGCACAAGCGATAGGCGAACCTGGAACACAATTGACAATGAGAACATTCCACATAGGTGGAGCGGCGAGTTTGCAATTGGAAAATCCGGAAGTTCGTTCACCGGATGATGGTAGAGCTGAATTTTTGAATATCCGCACTGCTGTGAATCGTCAGGGTAAGACAGTAATAGTTAACAGGGGCGGTGAAATTAGGATTATAGATGATGAGGGTAAGGAAGTCATTAGGTTTGCCCCACCGCCCGGTGCTGAGTTGTTCTGTACAGAAGGAAGTAAGGTTCATAAAGGCAGTTTATTGTATGTTTGGGACCCGTATAATATGTCAGTAGTTGCGGAAAGAGATGGGCGTGTGAAATTCGACGGGGTAATACCTGGTGTAACATTGAGAGAGGAGATTAATCCTGAGACGGGTAAACTTGAGCGAGTAGTGACTGAACCTAAGCAACAATTCTATCCTCGAGTCGAAATCTGGGGTAGAACAGATAGTTCTGACAAAGAAGAGATATTAGCATTTGCCCCACTTCCTCCAGAAACTCACTTGTTAGTAGAAGATGGTGATAAGGTGAAAGCGGGTGATGTTCTTGCAAAGACGCCACGTAAATTAGGTAGGACGAGCGATATTACGGGTGGCTTACCAAGAGTTGCTGAGTTGTTCGAGGCTCGGAGACCTAAAGACCCGGCTATCATAAGCGATATTGATGGTACAGTAGAGATAGGTGGTTCAGTTAGAGGCATGCGCAAAGTCAAGGTAGTAGCAAAGAAAGGGAAGGACTACGAGTATACGATACCTCCTGGTAAACATCTGTATGTACAGCATGGTGATAGGGTATATGCGGGTCAACCTCTTACGGATGGACCATTAGTGTTAGAAGATTTGATTAGGGTAAAAGGTTTAGAGGCTGCTTCCAGATATATCTTGGACGAGGTTCAAAAAGTTTACAGAGCCCAAGGAGTAAAGACGAATGATAAGCATGTAGAGATAATCATAAGACAAATGACCAAGAAAGTTAAGATAACAGACCCGGGTGCCTCACCTTTCCTTACAGATGAAATTGTTGATAAGGCGGTATTCGATGAGGTCAACGCTAAATTAATAAGAGAGCAAAAGGAACCTGCCAGTGGTAAGAATATATTGTTAGGTATTACAAAGGCAGGACTTAGCACAGATAGTTTTATTTCTGCTGCTTCATTCCAGCATACTACGCGCGTATTGACAGAAGCGGCGATTCGTGGCAAGGTCGACTACCTTAACGGGTTAAAAGAGAACGTGATTATAGGTAGATTGATACCTGCTGGTACGGGAAGTAAGTATTATCAAAGGTCAGAACCAGTGATAATCGATGCTATGCAAGAAGAAGAGATTATGAAACATCTTGAAATTGGCTTACCCGATGAGGAAGGTGTACAACAGCCAGCGGTAGAAGAAGAAAAACCAGCAAAAGGCAAGAGAGGTAGAAAGAAAAAGAATAGGTAAATCAAGTCACACTTGAATAATCAGAATACTTCGTTACATAATAGGAGGGAGGAAAAATCTCCCTCCTTTTGTTTGAAAGTGAATTTAGGGAAATGATAAAGGAGATGATATGAAGCATATAAAATTGTTAACAGCCAATTCTAAAGAGTTAGATTGGGGACTTAATACAGGTGCAAATGCTATTGTAGGATTTATTCAGGCAATAATAACTTTTATAACTGCAATATTTAGTATAAAAAATCCGCAACCAGAATCTCAGGGTTAGAAAGAATATAATCAAGGTAGTGGATAAAACTTATCAATAAAATTGATGGGAGAATGGCTATGTTAAAAGCGGGCTTTCTGATTTTACTCTTGACCTTCTCAGGAGTGAGGATTGATGGTATAGTTGCTACCGTAGATGATGAAGTAATTTTGATTAGTGACATCCGTGAGGAAGTGGCTCCTCTTTTAGCTGATTTGCGTTCCAAGGGGCTATCTCAAGAGGAGATACAAAGCGAGATAGATAATGCTACTAAAAAGGCTCTGGATAGATACATAGAGAGACTTTTATTGTATAGGAAGGCAATCAATTTGGGTCTGCAAGTAGATGAGAAAGAAATAGATGACAAGGTAGAAAGGATTAAGAGAAAATACGGCTCGCCTGAAGAGTTTGAGAGACTTCTAAAAGAATCTGGAGAAACATTTTCGGAATTCAGGGAAAGAGTGAAACAGCAATTAATTGCACTATCGTTTGCAAATCAAAAAAGACGGGATTTTGAAAAAGAAATTACTATTTCTGAGCCCGATATTCTTAAGTATTATAATGAGCATACGGAAGAATTTTCACACCCTCAACGGGTTCTTGTCCGAAGAATTTTCTTGTCCGCACCCAAGAATTCACCTGAGAGAGAATCTGTCAGGAAAAGAATATATGAGATATATGAACAGATTCAAAAGGAAGGAGCGGATTTTAAGGAATTAGCAAGTTCAGTTTCCGAAGGACCTGAAGCGGACCAGAAAGGGCTTATAGGTTGGATTTCGAAAGGTGATTTAATACCAGAACTGGAAGAATTTGTTAATAAAGCGTCTGTAGGTGAGGTTAGTAAACCTATTGAGACAGAATGGGGCTTCCATATTTTGAAAGTGGAAGAAAGGCAGGAGGCGGGGGTTATTCCTTATGAGCAAGCAAGGCTGTTGATTGAACCCAAGTTGAAAGAAAATTATGTGAACGAAAGATACCAAAAGTGGATTGATGAGTTGAAAAAGGAAGCCAGAATTAGAATATTTTTGTGATAATTATATCCCTTCATAGTCCCCAAATATTCAATGTTAAAGCGTTCTCTCAAGATGAGTTTTTGGATATGGTATGACTATATGGGGGGATGGTTTGTTCTTAATCTAATTCTCATAATCCCAATTACTTTTTTCTTCTTTTTTCTTTTCCCAACTTTTATAGATAAATTCTCTGAATT
>CAZZMK010000222.1:0-12382 GCA_964655185.1 uncultured Nitrospirales bacterium
CAAAAAGCCATTGAAGAAATTCAAAAACTGAATCTCCCTCCTTGGGTGGTTAGGATATTAACCTCCGCTGTAGAAAGAATCCAGATTAAAAGCGTAATGGTAGAAAAAATAACACTAAAAGCAACTAATGGAGACTTCTCAGGAATCACCAAAATATCTGCTAAAATATACATAAACGACAGCCAAGAAATAGACTTAAAAGAAGGCAAAATAAGTGAGGACAAGACGGAAATTGTCTTTGACGAAAAAATTGAAGTACTCGAATATATTAATAAAACCGCTTCAGAACAAACCTGTATAAAAGGTAGCCTAATAGTGACTGGAACAATAGGTACTCAGGCTATTAATTTCGATGGTATTTTTGACCTTTCAATTAAGGTAGGATTCTAATCCTTACTAACATATACCAATCTTTATATAGGCAAACTGACCTTAGAAGGCTAATATTCATTTTTATTAGAAGGGCAAAGGAGTATTTTTATGTCTGATTTTACCCCACTGAGAAACAAAATTATCGCTCTACTAAAAACTGTTATTGACCCTGACTTGAACAGAGACATAGTTTCTGCAGGATTTGTAAAAGGTATAGATTTCAATGAAAGTGGAAAAGTAATACTAACTATTGAACTAACAGTGCCTACTTGTCCACTCAAGAACAAATTTAAAGAAGAGATAGAAGAAAAACTAAAATCACTTGGTGAAATTAGCGAAGTAGAAATCAATTTTACATCTAAAAAACACACTCCAACATACCAAAGGGAAACTATCCACAGAGACCGCATACAAAACATTATTGCTGTATCTGCCTGCAAAGGAGGAGTAGGCAAGTCTACTGTATCCGCTTTCCTTGCTCGAGCCCTTCAGAGGGGAAATCTCAAAGTAGGGCTATTAGACCTCGATGTATATGGTCCCTCATTGCCAACCCTAATGAACCTTACTTCGCCTGATGTGTTTATGATAGACGAAAAAATTTTGCCCGTTGAAGTTGACGGCTTAAAAACTATGTCTCTGGGATATATCCTTGGAGATTCACCCGCTGTTTTGCGGGGCCCTCTTGTCTCAAATTATGTAATACAAATACTAAGACAAACGGAATGGGATGACCTTGACTTCCTTATTATAGATTTGCCTCCCGGCACCGGAGATATACAATTAACATTAGTGCAACAAGTAGCACTTGATGGTGCTTTGATAGTAACAACCCCTCAAACCTTATCCCTTGTCGATGTCTCAAGAGGCATACTTATGTTTGAAAAGGTCCAAGTGCCGGTACTTGGAATCATCGAAAATATGGCATACTTCGAATGTGATGGTTGCGGTAAAAGACATTATATATTTGGCAAAGGCACAGAAACCCTTCAACAAAGATTTGGCATACCCGTATTAGCACAAATACCAGTATTACTCAATCTATCAGATGCTTCTAAAAAAGATTCAGGCTCGGAATATGAAAACTTATGGTCAGAATGTATTGAAAAACTCACAAGAGAACTTGGCAAAAGAAAAGCAAACATTCTCAAATCGCCCAAGGTAGAAGCAACCGACAGAATACTAAAAATAACATGGGAGGATAACACTAT
This sequence comes from uncultured Nitrospirales bacterium, assembly GCA_964655185.1. Taxonomy (GTDB): domain Bacteria; phylum Hydrogenedentota; class Hydrogenedentia; order Hydrogenedentales; family Hydrogenedentaceae; genus Hydrogenedens. The sequence goes on from CAZZMK010000222.1 coordinate 1,581, forward strand.
ATCAGATATTCCTCTTGTACAGTTAAGACAGTCTTGTAAGTGCGCCTACTGTGTAGATGAAATTACGAACAAACCTCTTCTCAAACCTGAAACTATTCCACAAGACATCTCGATTGAAGAAATCAACTATTTAGGGCACTATGCAGTCAGTATTGCTTGGAGCGATGGACATACTTCCAGCATATATCCTTGGGATTATCTGAAAGCCTTATTCCCTCCTCGAAAAACTTGACATTTCTCGCTCCTTGAAATAATAATTAATCAGAATTTCAACTATCGAAAGGAGCACAGATATGCTGGAAGTATATTTTGCTTTAATCTTTGCTACATTAAATCAAGTTGAATCTTCTGACATAAACGGAGTAGTCATCGCTAAAAAACATCCCATCGTATACACCGATATGCCTAACACCTGGGATGAAGGGCTTCCTTTAGGAAACGGTCTATTAGGAGCACTCGTTTGGGGAAATGGAAACCCTCTGAAAATTTCACTGGATAGAACAGACCTTTGGGACCTAAGGGAAGTCCCGGAATTCAACCAACCTGAATATAATTTCCAAACAATGCTGAAGTGGGAAAAAGAAGGCAAGTATGCCGACTTAATCAAACTTTACGAAGAGCCATACAACAGACCTGCACCAACTAAGATACCTGCAGGCAGACTAAAAGTCTCTTTCAAAAATGAAGCAAAGGTAAAAAGGGCTTCCCTTGACATTTCCAATGCCACTGCCACTGTAGAATACGATAACGGTAATATTTTAAAAGTCCTCATTCACGCTACGAAACCAATTGGGTTAATTATCTTCGAAGGTGAAGAATCCCCGCAAGTAGAGATTGTCCCTCCACCATTCGGCAAATTAGGCAAAACAGAAAGACTATCCAAAGATGACTTGCGTTGGTTGGACTATACACCCCCACAAATTGAAAAAGAAGGAGAAACCTCTTCATATATCCAAAAAGGTTGGGGTGGTTTCGAATTCGCCGTATACTTAGAGAAGAAAACCTTCTCAAATAACCAAACCGTTTTCATCTGGTCGATAGAAAGCAATTTCCAATCCAGTGAAAACCCACTAAACATTGCAAAAAGAAATGTAAAATCCGCCTTAGAGGACGACATAAAAAATCTCATTTCGACACATAACCAATGGTGGGAAGATTACTGGAATAAGACTTATATATCTGTCCCCGATGATGTTATTGAAAACCGATGGTATATCGAAACCTATAAGTTCGGCGCATCAGCAGGACCAAATGCCATTACATTACAAGGTCCGTGGACCGCAGACAATGGGAAAATACCACCATGGAAAGGTGATTACCATCACGACCTAAACACTGAAATGTCTTACTGGATTGCCTATTCAGGCAACCGTTTAGAACAAGAGCGATACTTCATAGAATGGCTATGGAAAACCAAAGATGAAGCATATAAATGGACTCAAAAATTTTTCGGGCTACCTGGTTTAAATGTGCCAATGACCACTGATATCCTCGGAAGGCAAATAGGCGGTTGGAGACAATACACTCACTCCGCTACTACTTCTACCTGGCTTGCACACCATTTTTACTGGCATTGGAAATATACATACGATACTGACTTCCTTCAAAATAGAGCATATCCTTACCTAAAGGAATGTGCTAATTTTATTGATGCCATCACCAAAGACTGCCGAGATGAAAATGGTAAGAGAAAACTCCCTCTTAGTTCTTCTCCCGAAATTAATGATAACAGACCCAATGCATGGTTCCAGGACATTACAAACTACGACCTATCACTCATAAGATGGCTACTATCTACCTGCGCTGAACTCAGCAATGAACTCGGAAGAGAAGATGAAACTAAACACTGGCTCAATCTACTTAATGAATTTCCCGACCTCTGGACAACCCCAAAAGAAGGTCTACTCGTTGCAAAAGATTATCCATTAAAAGAATCACACAGGCATATGTCTCATCTAATGGCTATTTATCCATTAGGCTTACTTAATCCACACAAGCCTGAAGATATGCAAATCATAAAAACTTCTCTGAAATACCTTGATTTGCTTGGCACTGATTACTGGTGCGGATATAGTTTTGCATGGCGCGCCATACTATCCGCCAGGGCAAAAGACCCAAAAGGTTGTATTAAAAATCTAAAAATCTTTTCGGAAGCCTTTGTATTAAGAAATAGTTTCCACTGCAATGGTGACCAATCAGGCAAAGGCTACAGCAAATTCACCTATCGCCCATTTACACTTGAAGGAAACTTTGCCTCTGGCACCGCAGTTCAAGAGATGTTACTTCAGAGCCATAACGGGATTATTGAAGTTTTCCCAGCAGTACCTCAAGAATGGGAGAATATATATTTTAAGGACTTAAGAGCAGAAGGAGGCTTTCTAATTACCGCGGAGAAGAAGAACCACAAAATCTCATATATCGAAATTAAGTCAGACAAAGGCACAAAGTGTACTCTTCTATCCCCTCTTACAGGCGAAAAGATAAACCTTACTTTCAACCCGGGAGAGATTAAAAGAATTACCTTCTAAAAATTACTTATGATAATATAGCACTGGCAAGTTTATCCAACTTAGATTTTACATCCTCATTTAGCGGGTCATTATCTTGCCACGGCGCTATGTATACAATCCCCGCAGACCTACACCGCATAAAATCAGTCATCTGTTGGTATGCTTTCCCGAGAATATCCGCATTGTCTTTAACATCTCCGCCAGCAGTGACCAAAAGACCCATTTTCTTACCTTCGATTAACGATTTATAGCCTTCTTCCCCCTCCTTCCACTTCAACAAACAATACATCCTATCCATTAAAGCCTTCAATTGCGCAGGAAAACCCCAGCAAAATGTCGGCGTAGCCCATATCACCGCATCACTACCAAGCATCTCCTGAATTATTGGAATAGCCTCATCATTAAAACAACATAAAGATGTATCATCATTCTTACACCCAAAACATTCTTTACATCCCTGAATATTCATTCCGCCCACGTGAACATGCTTCACCTCAACACCTTTACCAGTAAGCAAATTCTCTAAATAATTCAGAACAAGAGCGGTATTCCCTTTAGCCCTCGGGCTCCCCAAAAGACATAACACTTTCATTTCTCCCCTTCCTCCATTAAAGTTCAGAATCAATTCAAAAGAACTAAAAACTAATGCTTTTCAGAATCTTCAATAACTGTAAAATTCCAAAGAGAATGGTGCTCCCGAGCCCAAACATCACTCACCTTCCCACCAAAAATTGCCCTGAGACTATGCGGAACAACAAACCCAGCAAGATATACATGCGCTATCAATACCATAATCATCACTAATGCAGAAATATCGTGCAATGTATAGAACAATTCCTGTCCTTCAAAGTGAACTCCGCGATTCAATCCCATAACCACACCTGTAACACCACAGGTTCCAGAAGCAAGTATAGCCAGCCAGAACAAAATCTTTTGCCCTGCATTAAATTTACCAGCAGGCACATGCCCTTTCACTCCACCGAGGTATCCACCTGCTTTTAATAGCCATTTCAAATCACCCTTCGCGGGGAACATAAAGGCAACCCAACATACAAACATCATAACTACACCTACACACGCCACATATCCAAAATATGTATGCCAAGTTCGAGCCCACGGACCTAACGGGTCATACTGACCAAGTAAGAAGAAGAATCCTGTTATCGCAAGGAAAGTAACTGTAACCATAGCAATACCGTGAGAAATTCTTTCAATCGCACGGAATCTCAACACATTAGGCTTACCCACAGGAGTCCCTTCCTTCCGACCAATGAGAATATAATGCAACAAAATTATAATAAGTTGGATAAGCACAATCCATGGTGCATATTTCTTCAACACCCCTTCACGCCATGCAGACCACCTTAATGAATCAAAATCATATCCCAATACACTCCATAAAGGCACATATTCAGGTGCACCATCTTCATTAAATGGGTCTACCATCACACTACCCATAAAGAAGTCCGAATTCAGGGAGTGGCACTCACTACAACCTTTCGCTCCTCTTGCTCTTGATACAGGTTCCACACCGTGCGATACCGTCCAAGACAATGGCTTTGCAAAAGCCATTAGAGACGGATACGATTCGGGATTAATCCTTTCAATATCAGCCTTATAAGGAGAACATAACCTGACCTCTACAGGTTTCCAAACTTTCTTCGGCTTATCCCAAGAGTATTGACCCTCTTCCTCTGTCTCCTCATACCTTGTAATAGCAATAAACGATTGATTTTCTCCTATCCTTTCCATCTCATAGTATTCTTTTGCGTATGGATTTTCTCCACCTGATACCTTCACCTTGAAAATCTTCGTGCCTCTTATGTAATAAATCTCCTCTTTATCTTTAAGATAAGAAACATTTTGTTTCAAAGCCCAAGCAAAAAGTCCTATCTCTTCCTGCGTATTCACCTCTGGGAAAGTATCGTTATTATCGTCGTAGATTTTTAAACTCTTCGCCTCTGACGCTTCATAAACACTCAACTTAGACTCCACCGCAGATTTTAACTCATTTTCTATCTCTATCTTTTGCTTCAAATCAATTTGCGGGGGCTCGGGCAACTTAGTTTGTATAGCCTCAGTATTTCCACTAACTTTAGGTGGTTCAGGTAGTTTAGTTTGTATAGCCTCAGTATTACCTTTTGTCTCTCCACCTGCAGAAGAAGCCTCACCAATCGCAGGTTGAGTCTCAAAGGGATTTGGAGGCAACGCAGGTGAAGTCTTCCCGCTCTTAGGCTGAGCAGGATACAACGCAAATGTATACTCTGGCGAAGTCAACCAATCATAGGTCTTCTTCATATCCTTCAAAAGCACAGGACGCACCTCTTCTCCGTCCATATATACCCAATAAGCAGACAACTGATTATGCTGTGCATAAATTTTGCCATCCCCCTTACTCCTACCCAATGCGAACTGCGTCTCCTTTATAGTTGCACCAGGCCGTTTCGGCTGTAATTTAGTAGGAAGTTCCCTAATCTGCCCTAAATCATAAGAATACGCCTTTCCTCTGAAAACCACCACAGGGTAAAATTCCTTAGCAGGGCGCGAAACCTTCGACAAGGCTATTAACATCAAGCCCATCGCTTCCGTATTCTCCAACCCACCGCTATTAATAATAAAATCGCTTACTTTTACATCCCCGTCAGGCAACTCCTTGAGGAATATTTCTTTGAATAACTTCCTTATCTCGTCATCAGCCTTGATTACATACTCTTTAGCCTGACTCAACTGCTCTTTATTGAAGGGCGTAATAATATTAGCATCATCTCGACTCTTTACCCAGCCCCAGAAACCACCAAATTCATATGCTCCCCAATAAGAACTATTATATTCCTCCGGCAGTGTCAAAGCCTTACCAGTAAGCGGGTCTATAATGGAAACAGGCAAGAAAGGTCTATGTGTAATATGGCAAGCAGTACAGGCTATCCTCTCTAAATGCAATGGAGGTAGCCCCCGATGTTCTGCATACGGTGCACCTTTCTCCTGAGAATTATGACACTCTGAGCAAGATAAAGCGGTATCGTCCAGGTCATCCCTAACAGTTTGAACCGATGAACTGCCCTTTGCAAAATTATGCCTTATATCACCGTGATGGCAATCAATACATCTCAACCCTTGCTCAGTATGAACATCTTGCATATACGGTGAGTGCCAGGAAATCCCCCGCTTCTGCACACTGGACATATCATGACAAAACATACATTGCCTATCAGTAGGTCTACGAATAGGAAGATGAACTGTTCCATCCGCACGGAATATGCTCTTATTGTAATAAACCTTAGGCTGTTGACCATCGATTGTAGAGCCCCAAACATAACCCAAGCCCGCTCCTGCAGTTCCTGCATATTCAAAATTCCATTTCTTTATCTGTTGAGCACGAAGCGAATATTCATAATTCTCAAGATGGCATATAAAGCAATCCGCTTCTATTACACCTGTCTTCTCCCACGGCGAATTGTAATAATCCCCATCGCCGAATGTGCCCTTCAGTGGATTTGTCTTCTTTGTAATATCATACCGTTTCCCCTCTCTGTCGTATTCCGCAGGTCCTCCACCCGGATGGCAAACTCCACAATTTATTACCCAATCAAAAGGAGTCATATCTACAAGTTCAGTATCCTCAAAATGTTTCCCCACAAGTTCCCTTTGATACAGTGCCAGCCACTTACCAAAAAATCCCGGACCTTTATCTACCGGCGTGCCGTATGTTGGGTCTCCCTCCGGATACAACTCATCTCTCCCCATTTGAAAATGGTAGCCATGAGTTATGGTCTCGTAGGGATGACAAGCACCGCAAGTCTGCTTTGTACTCACAGGTCTCGGGATACCTTGCTGTTGTATCGGAAGATTAGGGTCTACCGGAGTACCATCTGGATTCTTTGTCGGGTCGATTATATCCCCATTCTTATCCCGCAAATGAAATGGGGGACAAGACAACGGGAGTGTGCGAATTATATTCGCATTAATTGCCCTGTCGTTAGTGACAAGGTCTCGACCTATATATTTATCATAAATCTCTATTATATTTTTAAGAGGTTCTTCGCTCGTCTCCGCTACGAAACTAACTGACAATATCACCGCACAATATAAAAAAAAGCAACATCTACTCTTATTACTCCACATAAGCGGGTATATCCTCTTTTATATTTGCCATAATATGATATTTTTTTCTCCAGGTAACTATGAGATTAATTTACCCAACCATTGATGGGTCAGGTGTGGGGAAATCAAATGTGTACCACGCAGGGTCTATCTCGACCATTCTTCTCTCTTCGATAGCCATATATCCCGCTAAAGCCATTATAGTTGCCCTTAATCCAACCATTTGATTTGCCTTTGGAACCCCACCTTCCTTAATGTCTTTAGCAAAGCGGATAAATTGAAGTTGGTCTACAGACCTGGTATTATCAACAACTATAGGTTGCCCCTGCTGTAGTGCTTTATTACTAAGTTTAAGTGTACCTCCAGATGTAATCACAGTCGCTGTCTGTTCTGCACTCGCAGATTCACCCCATGATACCTTCGCTGTAGCCTCAGGATAGAAATATCCACCCTCTTCGCTCAGTTCAAATGTGCCTTCATCGCCCTGTATTAATTCACTGCAACCTTTCTTAGCATTCGCAGTGATACTAGAGTAAACAAGTTGAACTGTATACGGCTGATTAATTGCCATCTTATCCTGATACTTACTCCGAGCGTTAATAGCCCTATACCCCCTATTCTCCGGTGTAATATCAAACTCATAAATAAGATTTATACTATCGTGCACCTCTCTACCATCTCTCCAATAATCCAAACTACCACAACCATACACCCGCCTCGGCATCGCATCAAGGAACCACGCAGCAATGTCTAATTGGTGCGTTGCTAATTCAGTTACTAATCCCCTTGAAGATTCCTTATACAATCTCCAGTTCATATACCGCTCTAAATCTTTTATGAACCTCGCCTCTTGCGAATTCAATTTATGGTCCTTATTAACTGGCCTACGCCAATCATTATTGCGATGCCACTGCGCATCGATATGCACTATTCTACCAATCGTACCCTCTTCCCACGCCATCATCACCGCCTTATTATAAAGTGGATTGTACCGCCTCTGATGACCCACTTGCACCCACTTACCTGTCTCGTGACATTTCTTCACAACATCCCTTGCTTGTTCGATGTCATAACACATCGTCTTCTCACAGAAGACATACTTCCCTGCACTCAAACTATCCATTATCATCGGATAGTGCATGTGCAACGGAGTTGCTATGACTACCGCATCTAAGTCCTCCTTCTCTAACATCTCACGGTAATCATAGTATCCCTTAGGTTTGAATGCCGCCTTCGCTCTCTCCTTTTGCTCATCTGTCAATCCCGTTGTTCCTTCTATCGCTATACCCGCATTCGAAATCTGAGCAAGCAAAATACCAAGCCTCTGATGTGGACCGTATGCATCGCATACCGCAGTTATTACAATATCCGATGCACCCATTAGCCCATCTTTAATGTGATAACTACCTTGACCACCGCAACCTATGCATCCTACCTTGACCTTATCGTTCAACGCATAAGAGAATGGCGACTTGCCCGCCATAATCAACAATCCAGTTGTAGCGGCGCTCGCTGTCTTCATAAATGTTCTTCTGGATAAATTGTTGGACTTCATGGCAGTTCCTCGCTTCTGTTTAGGTTTATATATTCCTTTTTTAACTCATTTACTTCATTTCCCTTTAGTAGCATAAAAACCTTTACTTCAGGGAATTTTTTACAATATTCAATTGTTTTATCTTTCCCGAGCACATAAAATGCTGTACTTAATGCATCACTCTCACTTGCACACTTTGTAATAACTGTAACACTCAATACATCATTATCTACGGGTCTGCCTACTCTCGGGTCAAATATATGACCCAACTTCTTGCCACTTTGTTCCAAAAATTGCTCAGATATGGAAGAAGTTGAAAGCGACTCGTTGCATATCTCGAAACTCTCAACTTCTTCTTTCCTATTATATGGAGAACGAATACCTATTTTCCACCCACTTTTATTCGGTGGAGACCCCAAAGCCAAAACCGAACTTGTCCCCGAATGTAACAATGCATTATTTATACCCAACTCCTTCAAAATTCTACCTGCCCTATCAAGAGCCATTCCTTTTCCAATTCCACCAAAATCAACCTTCATCCCAGGTACAGTCAACTCTACATAACAACCCTTTTCATCAATCTTCACCTTTTCAAAACCAACCCTCTTCTTCACCTCTTCAATCTCTGCATCACTCGGAGGGAACTCCCTCGGTTTCCCTCGAAACCCCCAAAGTTCCAATAGTGGACCTACTGTCGGGTCAAAAGCACCTCCTGTCCTCTCCCAAAAAATACGAGATAACTTAAAAGCCTCACACAAATCATTATTCACCGCAACCTTACCCATCCCTGCCGATTTATTCAACCGTGCCAAATTGTTATCCTCCATATAATGGCTTATATGCCTCTCCAACTTGTACACCTCTTCCATCGCAGGAGCACACAAATTCCTCACATCCTCCTCCAGCATATCTTTATCTTGAACATATATGATGAACTCAAACTTAGTTCCCATCGCAGGAAAACTAATCTTCACAGGAACAGCAGATTCCTCCTCCCCCCATACATTAAAACATAACAGAACTAAAATCAAAATACCTGCTACCAAGTTATGAATCTTGTATTGATACATATGAATAGATAAACTTCCTATGGTTTATTTTGTAGAAAAACTATAATACATATATTTTCACTAAAAAGTCAAAACGCCTACTGTAAAATTATTCACATACAAACTAATAATCCTTCCTCTTATTTAACATTTTTATGTATAATCATTCCAATGATAATTTATATTCTTTTCATCGCTAAATTAATCTACAAACACACTTGGAGGAGAAAGAGTATGACCCACCGTGAAAGAGCCCTGGCTGTGCTCAGATATCAACCATACGATAGATTACCTATCGTCCATTTCGGCTTCTGGAAAGAAACACTCGAAAAATGGGCTGATGAAGGTTACATAACAAAGGAAGAGGCTCACGAATGGGCAGACGGCAACCCCGTAGATGCAGTTCTGAGCGAAAAATTAGGATTCGATTTCAACTGGTACTCTGTGTTCCATCCCAATGCACATTTAGACCCACCCTTCGAAAGAAAAGTAATTGAGGAACTACCGGATGGCGGTAAGAAAATCCAAAATGAAGATGGCGTAATCGTTTTAGAGAAGCCCGGCGCCGTATCCATCCCTGCTGAATTCGACCACCTCCTGAAAACGCGAAAAGATTGGGAAGAACATTACAAACCCCGCCTCCAATACAACGAAGACAGAATCCTAAAAACGCCAGTTAGAGTTAACGATAAGATGATTCCCTTCGGTGAAGGTGGTGAAGAATTTCTAAAACAGGACAAAAGAGATTACCTCTACGGCTTACACTGTGGTAGCCTAATAGGCTCACTCAGAAATATCACTGGCGTTGTAGGTTTAAGTTACATTTATGCTGAAGACCCCGACCTGTTCAAGGAAATGATAGACACTTACGGCGAACTCTGCTACCAAAACACCAAGCGTGCACTCGAAGGCGGAGCAAAATACGACTTTGCCCATTTCTGGGAAGATATATGCTTCAAAAATGGACCACTCGTCATCCCGTCGGTATTCGACGAATTAGTAGGACCACATTACAAAAGAATAACAGACCTATGCCGAAGTTATGGTTTAGACATCGTATCCCTCGACTGCGACGGCTGTATTGATGCACTCATCCCCACCTGGTTCAACAACGGCGTAAATACAATGTTCCCTATTGAAGTTGGCACTTGGAACGCAAGCATAGAACCCTGGCGGAAGAAATACGGGAAAGAATTAAGAGGTGTAGGTGGGATGAATAAGGTAGTATTCTCCCGTGAACGGGAAGACATTGACAAGGAAATAGAACGGCTAAAACCACTCGTAGAGTTAGGTGGCTACATACCCTGTCCCGACCACAGAATCGCACCCGATGCTAAATGGGACAACATAAAATACTACTGCGACCGCATGCGCCAAACCTTCGGCTAAATCTTAACTGAGCACCTATAGGACATAGGTAACAAGTATATGATTACCTATGGGACATAGGTAACAAGCATATATAATCAGATGGCGAGTTTTTCATTAATCACCTCCTTCCTAAAACTCTGTTGGATATATTTTATAGCATAATGTAGCCCTGTAGGGGCGATTGGCTTATCGCCCCCTTCGGCTTATACAACCCCTTTTTCTTTGGTTCCCCTGTGG
>CAZZMK010000223.1:0-18186 GCA_964655185.1 uncultured Nitrospirales bacterium
TTTTATAACACTAATGCTAAAATTAACCTTTCCAAATAATAATTACCAATCTTCCCAAAGCGAATTCGAATTTGAATTAAAAGGGCTGATTCCCCAATCATCATCCAAATGGTCGAAAGAATTGAAATTGCCAAATGAGGGCGCTCTAAACGGTTTAATAGGCTCTATAGGTCTTATGGGTTCTATCGGTTTAATAGGTTGTATTTTATATAAATTTTTTGATGGGTTTATATAGGATGGAGATGTGTAAGATTTGCGATAACTATTCCATGGATTCATATTCTTTCTAACTTCCTCCACCGGGTCGGGAATCAGGTTATTTTTCTGACCCATTGGTGACACGGTTGGATAATTGGACAACGAATTGTAAGAAGGTTTCCGTGTATTATTGAAAGGTTCATCTTCTTCCAATTCCTCCATAGGATTAGGGATTGTTGTTAATTTACGAATCTCCTCTCTCAACTGCTCATAAGGATTTGGAATCTCTGTTTCCTTCCTAATCTTTTCTAAAGGGTCCCATAGTTTGGGTAGTAAACTTCGATTAGATGAACAGTCACTATCAAATGTGGAAAGTATGTCATTATATGGCTTGTCTATCTCACCTATTTTAATTCCATACTCTCTTACAACATACCTCCCAAGTCCATCCTTTTCTATAGATATCCTTATGAGAGAACTCTTTTGCAGGTCGCGTATAAAACTCTTATCATCTATATATCCGATTTCCATACCCAAGTTATTTTCTATTACCCATCTCTCACCCAAACCAAACTCATCTTTTCGTATTTTGCCTACTACCCCGTAATTACCTATAATCTCCCAACTATTATCCTTCAGAATTTCTTTTTCCACCCTGTAATAAACTCTATCACCAACAGCACCGAACGAATCTTTGTTCTTACAATAATCTGAGATTAACTGTGCCTTAGATGGAATAACCACACCGAGTATCATTAGGAAGCAAATTTGCACTATAACATAGACTTTCGTATTCATTATCTCATATCCTTTTTAATTCTTGGTGATTACTTAAAAAAATATCTTTTCTCCTTCTATCATTATACATAACTCTTAAAATTTTTTCTTAAAAATTTGGTCTACTTATTCCTTTTTCTCCTCGCTTCATTTTGGATAATCTGAGCGAGTGACTGTGCATCCGGTATCGTGGAGGCAAATGCTATTTTGCCATCGATACATATCGCTGGGATACTTTTTACCCCTAACTTTTTCATAAAGCCCATCCCCTCCCTGCTTTTTATTTTATGTTCCACAACCACCACCTCTACATCAGGACATAACTCCTTAGCCTTCAGCGCACAATCTACTGTAAACAAGCAAGGGGCACATGCAGTAGAATCAAGGGTAATGCAATCGACTTGAATAAATGGTTGCGAACTATAATCTGGTATCTGGATGTCGTCAAAAGTATCCTCAACGCTTGGGCTCAAAGTTGCCCTCGCCACTTGACGCTGATACGAATTATGCACCATCTCTGCCACTGCAATTAAATTCTCAGGTGGGACTGCATACGGAATATCACACCCTGGCGACAATACAAATCCTTTTGTACCTGCAGAATCAATACACCTTATCGCATCCAATTTCGCATCGGTAGGTTTACCAAAGAGCAAAACTGAGGTTAACTTCAAATTTCCACCAACAGATTTACCATAGGAATGTGCTATCCTACTCGCAAGTTCAAGTGGGATGTTTTCATCTATGGAAATCTGATGGCACATTGTCTTACACATAACTTCGAGATTTTTTGTTGCATCACCACATACAAAAAGTGAACCAAGGGCTCCCGCTTCTTTTATCTTTTCAAAAAGAAAATTCAGGTAAGGCGCAACAAAATCGTGGAAATGTTCAGGTGATATCTGACTTGTCATTGGGTCAACAATGGCTATCACTTCACAACCAGAATTTAAATAAAAATCTATCATCTTGTAACCAACACATTTGCTAAATTCCATTAACTCATGCACTTTATTTGGCTCTGCCAACAAGTCATAAAATAACTCAGAACCCCTCAAGTGTGCGGATAGTGTAAATGGACCAGTCACAAGCCCGTACAAGGCAATATCCGTACCTACCGCATTAGCAAGTATCCTGCACGCTTTTTCAATAATAGGCAATCTACCTTTACTAATGTCAAACTCAGGGAGGTCTTCTATCCACTTGTCCACTTGTAGAGGATGTGATACTACAGAAGGGGGCGTTTCTTCATACCATTGAAGTTCACAGCCTAAAATCTCCGCTTCTATCTGTAAATCAAATACAATCGGTAAACCATCGGGCTTATACAACTCTATCGCTTTACTTAATCCCTGAACAATTAACTCCGAATTTCTCAAATATTCTTCCGCTTTCTTGTTTATCAGAAACCCCCCGTGCACACCAACGAAAGGTACCCACCCAGGTCTCTCTGTCTCTTTACATCTAAGAGCGTTAAATAGTAAAGTCTTGCTCATAAAAAATTACTCATTATCAACCTTACACTTTTTCACTTCCTTTTTTCTTTTCAGGCATTCTTTGTTCATAAGGCTCATCAATTGAAGGGCATTTTCAGGGGCATATCCACCAAAGTCATTGTTGAAAAATACATACACATCCATTCCTTTTTTCAGCCAGTTCTTAATTTTTTTGGCATCCTTTTGTAGTTGAGCCTCATCATACTTGCCTCTGTATCTTCCTGAAGGTCCATGCCTGCGAATGTATATCCAGTGTGTGGTAACCACATCATCAATCTCACATCCCTTATAATCTTCAAGCACAAGGCAAACTCCCCTCTTCTTTAGCAATTCGAATGTATCATCACTAAAAGCCTTTCTGTTCCTCAATTCCAGTGCCAATCTCGAGTTTGGAAACACAGTAAACCACAAACTGAAAAAGGTATCCATCTGCCCAATATCAGGAATATACGATGGTGGCATTTGCAAGAGATATACCGAAGTTTTTTGGATAATCGGTTCAATAGCACTACTGAATTCCTTCAAAGCATCTTCTGCCTCTTTCAGCCTTAATTCGTGAGAAAGCCTTCGCCAAACCTTAATTACAAAGCAGAAATCAGCAGGTGTAACATCCACCCAACGCTTAAGCAAACCTCCAGCAGGTAAGCGATAAAATGTAGAATTGACTTCTACAGCATTAAACTTCTGAGCATAGTATTCCAACCACTTCTGCGTAGGAACGGTCTTGGGATAGAAAACCCCCCTCCCCCAATGAGGATAACTCCATCCACTCGTCCCTACGAATAATCTCCCTTTAGTCATATCCTATCTCGAAGGAATAACATCTACTCATTAGTTTAAACATCTACAAATAACAATTCAAGTAATTCAACGGGAAAAAACTCTACCCCTCGCATCTTAGTCTATTCAGAAGGCTATATACTTTTTTTGAAGCCGTATCGAAACTATTTTTCCGGAATAACTGAGAACTTTAGTGGAGGAGATATTGGAGAACCATCTTTCTTTCTAAATCTGGCACAAAACGCCCAATCGCCTTTACCCTGTCTAACCTTAACTAACATTTCATTCCAACCTTTCTTAAGATGCACATCAATTGAATTTTCGTCAGGGGTACAAGCTCTATCAACATTCTTTCCGAACACTTTTTCACCATTGAGCCAGATTCGAACGCCATCATCGCTCCCCACAAGTAATTTTACATCCTGTTCTTCGTCACTCCATATATAGGTCTTCAAATATGCTACTCTATTTTCGCCACCCAGAATTTTATCCAGTTTGACAATCATAGGCTCATTTTCATCTTGGCCACTCGAAACGGGTTTCCAAACAACCTTACCTGCTTCCTCAGGCTTTTCAGGCGGGAAAACAAACTCATAAAGCATATTCGAATTTACATCACTATTTGTATATGGTCCAGAAAGTAGCCAACCTGTTATGAAATCTCCATACTTCTCCTTATTCTTCTCCATCTGTGAAAGTATCTTGTCTACTTCAACTTTCAACATCTCCAAATCTGTCTGAGATTTCACTTTCTCTAAGCCAGTCCTAACCAATTCAGGACATATTCCCGCAAGTGACTTGCCCAACTTTACAGTCGCTAATTCAGCCTCTGTTTTTACATCAGGGTTATCAAGTAGTTTAGTTACCAAAACAAGAGCCTCAGGGTAACTCGCATTCTGCAACGCTCCTATGACCCCCTTTAGGACATCTGGTGAATCGGCTAAACTAACCGCCTTATCAAAAATTTTATTTCTTTCTTCCAACGGCACTTCCGGTAAACTATCCGCTACGCGAATCATTCCCGCAAGAGCCTGCCTCTTAATAGAATTGTTTTGTGTTGTCTGCGATAATTCAGCAAGGGCATCTACCACAGACTTACTCGGCCAGTTACTTAAGGTCCTTATTAATGCTTCCTTCACTTCATCCTCACCGCTTTTCAGATGTTCCAAAAGTAAAGGTAAAGAACTCTCTACTTTCCGTCCTGCAAGTTTTTCTAAAGCATTCTTTTTGGTCTTTACCGTCGGACTCAATTGGAGAATCTCAGAGACCCGTTTTTGAAAAGCCTCATCATCACTGGTCCACTTATCTATTAATACAAGTACAGTCTCGAGTAATCTTTCTTTATTAGGTAAATCCTTATTGGATTGAGCACATTTTATTAAAAATTGAACAGGTTCCTCGTTGGGCCAACTCTGAAGAGCCACAAATATTGCATCTAACATCTCAGGGGATTGTTGAGGAGTAATCATTGATTTTATCTTATCCCAACAACTTGGTAAGCCTACCCTTGCAAGTACTTTTAGCAATATACTCTTGCCACCTAAACTAATATCGCTATCCAACATATTTGAAATTTGCAAGATATAGGCATTACTCTCATCTTTCTTCTGTTCGAGTATTTTCACCAATAACTCTTCTATTAAACCTTTCTCCTCGTCGTTCTCTGCTGTCCTAACCAATGAAAGCACCGATTCAAACATTTCCACCTTCGGCCTTTCAACAAGTCCTTTTAATGCGGATATTCTACATTCTACATCTGCATCACTGGCGAACTTAAGTACTACTTCCTCACTCCCAGGAACCCTTCTCATCGAGACCAAAGGTATCAATAATCGTTTGACTTCAGGAGAAATTTGTGCCTTTTTTAACTCCTCCACCATAGTCTCCCCCACTTCAGGACCTCTCAACATAGCAAGGCTTTCTTTAGCCGCATCTGCTTCATCCCCTTCACCTATAGCCCGAGAAAGTAATAACCTTACCTCATCTTTTCCACCCAGTAAGCCGATAGCCTTCAACGCAGACAGTCTCACCTCCAAGTTATCGCTCTCAAGCGCATTAACGATATACTTCAACGCATCTTTTCTTCCCGCAGAGGCAAATACCTCAATTGCCTGCACCTGCACAGAAGGAGAAGCATCTTCTAATACATAGTAAATCTCTGTAAGCGAAGATTCACTTTTGGCAAGTGGACACATACCCACTGCCATCCGCACCAACTCAGGGTCTTTTGAACTCAAAGCACTAACTAATCCCCTTATACCGTCCCTCTCAGAGTGCTCCAGCAAAGTGCGAATAGAGGCTACCTTTATAGCAACAGGCAATTTATCATCTTGGGATATTGCTTTTATTACCTCAATAGCCCTTTCAGATTTCCCATTTTTTAATACCTTCTGAGCACATGCAAGAGACAACCTGGCAAACTTCGTCTTCAGCGAGTCTTTAACCTTATCTTTTACTCCCCATAGAGCATTCAAACTCTCCTCAGTTCCTATCTCCGCTAACGCAGAACCTGCTGATACTGACAAAGCATCATCTTCTGCAGTTAAGTAGGAGGCGATAACTGAAACAGCAGAGTTAGCACCTCTCAATCCAAGTGATGTTATTATTCCTATTTTTACTCTATTATCATTCGCTTTCGAAAGGGCATCTATCAATGCTCTTTCTGCCTCACTGGCGGGTATCTTTTCAAGAGCGAATCTTGCATTATCGCAAAGTTCAGGTATATTCATTAACTCACTAAGGGTTGGTACACTTTTGGCAGTGCCTATCTCCGCAAGTTTTGAACAAATATACCGCTTTGCATCTACAGTAGCATCCGACTTGAGAAAATCGTTAAAGATGCTCTCAATATGGTCAAGACTTCTATTCCCAGATGTCATAACACGCAAATATTCGTTAATTTGAGTTATAACCGCCATACTATCGAGAGCGTGGTAATTCCTCAAACTATCAAGGTATTGGGTTAACGGAATATGTTTATACTCCTCCCACAACCGCACTTCATAGGGACCTGGGAAATCTTCTGGCACAGGTTGTGTTACATTGCCGGTAGCTGCCCATTCTGCTCCTCTTTGAAGTGTCACTATAAATCCAGCGCATTGGAGTGCTTCTGGTTTACCTTCCTGGGCGTGCCCCAAAACTGTGTGAAACACCCTACCTTTGCCATAATTAATCGTAAATAAAATAGGCTCGTGTTCACCACTACCTTTCTGTGCAGGGTCAGAGTAAGCAGTGGCAAGCAAAGTAAGATTTTTCGCCGGCCCTCTTAGATGACTATACAACTCATCCTTAGCGTGCATCCAAACCTCTGGCAAACCACGAGTAATTGGATGATTCTTATCCCTTATTACTACCTGAAAAGCATGCTGGGTTCCATGTGCCCCACCGGGACCTGGTGTTTCATCTCTGACTACTTTACCGTCTCTCCACCTAATATATGGACCCCACTTCTCATTCCTACCACCCCAACCACCTAAGCCAATAATTTCATTAAACTCTTCCCACTCCGGGAAGGCGTTGTTTGCCGCGTGGTACACAACTACCCCACCACCATTTTCAACATATTCAACAAAAGCCTTCTGTATGCCTTTAGGCCAAGGGTCACCATTATAATCAAGCACAACAACATCATACTTTGAAAACTCCGGCTTAAATGATGAGAAATTACCTCCTTGAGGTGGACTCTGAACCACATCTACTACAAACAACCCCGTATTTTCCAATATCTTTTTTAGTATCGGTGTGCTTATCTCCCACTTATGATTATTTTGTCCCGTAATTATCATTGCCTTCAGATTAGGCTCAGCAAATGCAGTGGGGATACTAAGTGCCATTAGTGCTATTACTATAATCATTTTATTCTTAAACATTTTTCATTCCTCCAAATTATTTATAAATTTATATAATTTCTTAAATATTCAAGTGCCATGGTGCCCTCATCGGTCTGCAAAGTAATCTATCCGCTTCAGGGTCATTTACAAATGTTTCAGTCTCAGGATTGAACTTAAGTGGTCTACCTAACTTTAGTGCAATAAGCCCCAAGTGTCCAATCATTATTGAATGATGAGCAACTTCCGCAGGAGTAATTGTCTTCTTTCTCGTCTTGACACATTCAAGGAAATTTCCTATATGATTTGTGCTCTTATATAAATGTATCTCGTGTGGTTTTATTTCTGTATTCACAAGGGACCTCGGATGTGCCTCAAACTTACCCCTATCCACATAAATCCAGCCTTCAGAGCCTTCGAATCTTACTCCACCCGGAATCCGAGCACTGACAAGCATCTCAAACCCTTCGCGGAAAACACACAGAAATTCGTAATCTTCTACAGTATCGAACAAACCCTCTTCCGCTTTAGGCCAATTTCCACCGCGAGGAATTATTTCTACTGGTGCACTTAGTTCAGTACCCATTCCCCACTGAGCAATATCACAATGATGTCCGGCCCAGTCTGTTAACTGCCCCCCTGCATAATCACTTATCCAGCGGAAGTTCCAGTGGCATCTTGCCTCGCAATATGGAGCCCACGGAGCAGGACCTAACCACATTTCATAATCGAACCAGGGGGGCGGGTCTTCAGGACGGGTATTACCTTTACGGATGGAATTCTTAGCAGGTAAGCCTACCTTAACCAATTTCACCTCTCCTATATACCCATTTCTGACAAGTTCGCATGCTTGTCTGAAATGCTCTTGAGACCTCTGCCAACTTCCCGTCTGCCATATACGACCATACTGCTCCACTGCATCTACTATAGCCCTACCCTCTCGTATAGAACCTGCTAAAGGTTTCTCACCGTAGATATCCTTTCCTGCCCGTGCTGCCATTATTGCAGGTATAGCGTGCCAGTGGTCAGGCAATGCAATTGAAACCGCATCAATATCCTCTCGTGCTAAAAGTTCTCGAAAATCTTTATATCCAACGCAATCCTTATTCCCATACTTACCATTTACCCTATTAATTGCATCATTCATATGGTGCTCATCGACATCGCATACCGCCACTACCTGCGCAGAGGACTGCGTAAGGAAACCATCTAAATTGCTCATTCCCATACCACCCATACCTATGCAACCAACCACAACCCTTTCACTCGGCGGAACTGCTCCATCCAAGCCTAATGCCTTACCAGGTATTATGTAGGGAAAGGCAACTGCTGACGCGGTAGCAACCGCAGTTCGCTTCAAAAATTCACGTCTTGTAGGCTTCATATGTTTTTCTTTCTCTTTATTCATATTTATCTCTCCTTGTATATTTTAGTACCTTTAAAAATTTCGGTCCCTTCTCCTCGAAAGGTTCAAGTTTATATAATACAACAAAAAAATAGACTCACAAATATAAAATTTTTCGATATCTTACTTTTTTATATAAGCGAGAAGATTTTCGTATCTATTCGGATAATCCGTTAATATCCAATCTACTTTATAATCGGTCATATACTTCTTCATTATTTCCTCCGAATTAACAGTAAATACCACTACCTTAACACCCTTATTCCTAATCTTGCTCATCTCTTCCGCACTAATCTGAAAATTCTTTTCTAAGTTAGGGCTCAATGCTAACATTTCAGCAGGTGGCTGATAATCATCCCATTTACCGTTTCTCAATGCAGATAATAGAGGTCCTGCATCTGCTATTGTAAAGCAAGTCATTATATTCTTAGCCTCTGCCCTTATTCTCTGGATGGTAGCAGTATGAACCGAAGCAAGATATACTTGTTTTTCCATTTTATTTTCTAAAATCGGCTTAATTACAGGAGATAAATCCTCAAGAGGTACCTTTATCTCAAATAGAAAAGTTTCATCAGGAAAAGCCTTTAGCACCTCTTCAAGAGTAGGTATTTTTATCCCTTTCCCGCGATACGGATAAGTATTACCTCCATCCGAGGTAAAGCGATAACCCGCATCTAACATCTTAATTTCTTCTAGCGTCTTCTCTTCTACTTTACCTGTACCGTCAGTAGTCCTGTCAACAGTTGCATCGTGGATTATTACCGCTACACCATCTTTAGTAAGTCTTATATCGCCTTCAAGCAAACAACCTTTCCACCTTTTCACGGATTCAGTGTACGCATATATAGTATTCTCAGGAAACAAACCCTTCCCCCCTCTATGCACACCTAATCCAGGCACCCATACTTTATCATCTTCCCCCATCACATCCACAACCACCGATAATACCGAACTAAAAAACAATAAAACAATACTCGTCCTAAAAACCTTTCGGGAAAGCATTATATATTCTCCCATGTTATTTAACCCTTTGGTAAAATTGACACCAAATAATGAAACTATGTTTCAATTGTGTATAATATTCTCATAATATTTTATTAAAGTAATGTTAAAAATAACTAAAACAAATATTTTAAGGAGCCAGTTATGAATAAGTGGTTTGAGAATCAAGTAGTAGTTGTTACGGGAGCGGGCAGAGGAATTGGTTTTGCTACTGCTAAATTATTCGCTGAATTCGGAGCAAAAGTTGTGATTAACGATTACGATGCGGATTGTGCAATGAAAGCCTGCGAAGAACTTAAGAATTTAGGATACACAGTCCTTGCCGTGCCTGGTGATGTCACGGACCCATCATATCCAGATATGCTTATGAAGAAAACCGTAGATGAATTCGGAAAGATAAATGTTCTTGTAAACAATGCAGGTTACACCTGGGATGGTATGCTCCACAAAATGGCCGACAAACAATTTATGGCTATGCTTGAAGTGCACAATGTGGCACCATTCAGAATGATAAGAGCATGCGCACCATATATGAGAGAAGTAGCAAAACAGGAAAAAGCAGAAGGCAAAACCCCCGAACCGAGATGCATAATTAATGTATCCTCCCTTTCTGGATTACACGGCAATATTGGCCAGGCTAATTACAGCACTGCCAAAGCAGGAATTATCGGGCTTACTAAAACTGTAGCGAAGGAATGGGGTCCATTCGGTATAAGATGTAACGCAGTTGCCTTCGGTTTCATCCAGACCCGTCTCACTCAAGACCAAGAAACAGGTGAACAAATTGAAGTAGAAGGAGAAAAGATTCAGTTGGGCATACCTTCACATATGAAAGGTATGATAACTATGTTAATACCTCTTGGCAGACCCGGCACCCCCGAAGAAGCAGCAGGACCTATAGTATTTCTCGCCTCGCCATTGGCTTCGTATATCACGGGCATATGCCTCGAGGTAACAGGAGGCTTACAAGTATAAATTTATGACCGCCCAGAATGAAATACAACTTGTCAAAACCATACCGGAAAAATGTCGGATATGCTATACTTGCGTTAGAGAATGTCCAGCGAAAGCCATTCGTGTTGTCCACGGCCAGGCTGAAGTAATTCCCAACAGATGTATAGGCTGTGGAAATTGCGTAAAGGTTTGTAGTCAAAAAGCTAAAGAGATTTATTCCCCGATAGATTTCATTGTAAAAACAGTCAAAACTCCACCCACCATCGCCATCGTAGCACCGAGTTTCCCCGCAGAATTTACGGAGGTCTCCCCCCTTAAACTTTGTGGTGCATTAAAAAGGCTCGGTTTCAGTAAGGTCATAGAAGTAGGTGCAGGCGCCGACCTTGTTGCTCAGAGTTATCGAAAGTTAGTATCACAAAACCCACACAAATCCTACATTGCCACAACTTGCCCGGCAATAATTGGATATGTAGAAAAATATTTTCCGGAATTGGTCCAGTATCTCGCACCGATTGTCTCTCCTATGATTGCTACAGCAAGGGTGGCCAGGAGAATGTACGGTAGAGACATCCCCATAATCTTCATAGGTCCATGTATAGCCAAAAAAGGAGAAATCCGCTCACAAAGCATAAAAGGGGATGTAGACGAAGTAATAACATTTGCAGAATTAAGAACTATATTTGAACAAACATTACCCGACTGGCAAAATTCGCCCGAATCAGAATTTGACCCGCCCATAGCCGGACCCGGTGCTTTATTCCCGATAAGCAGAGGACTTATACAATCTGCCTCCATCCCTGAAGATTTGACCACAAGCAATGTAATAGTTGCTGAAGGTCGTTCTGAATTTATCGAAGCAATAAAAGAATTTCGAGAAGGGCATTGCAGACCTAATTTGCTTGAGATACTCGCTTGCGAAGGTTGCATTATGGGGCCAGGCTTTACTACTAAAGATTCCCTATACAAGCGAAGGAGTTTCGTAAGCAAATATGTGCACAACAAATTAAGAAATTTCGACTGGCAACTTTGGCGTCAACAAATCGCTTTACTCTCTGAAATCTCTATGACTCGTACGTTCTCTCCTTCTGAGGAGAAAACTCCACAACCTTCCCGGGAAGAAATCGAAGAGATTATGCATTCACTTGGGAAATTCAAACCTGAGGACGAACTTAATTGCGGTGCCTGTGGATATGATACCTGCATCGACCACGCAATTGCTATATACCACGGTTTAGCACAGTCTGAAATGTGTCTACCTTACACTATTCAAAAATTGCGTGAAACTGTGGAAGACCTTGCCAAATCCAATGAAACTTTAAGAAAAACCCGTGAAACTCTAATCCAGGCTGAGAAACTTGCAAGTATAGGCCAACTCGCCGCAGGCATAGCACACGAATTAAACAATCCACTCGGCGTGGTTCTAATGTATGCTCATCTGCTCCTTGAGAAATATGCATCTGACGAATCGCTCCGCGAAGACCTTAAAATGATAGCCACGCAGGCTGATAGATGTAAGAGAATAGTTGCCGGCTTATTACACTTCGCTCGTCAAAACAAACTTGCACTTGAAATAACAAGCCTTCCAAAGATAATCGAACAAGCACTCAAACTTGTAATCATTCCGCCTAATATAACACTCAAAATTGCTGACCATACAAAAGACCCCACCGTGGAACTCGACAAAGACCAAATTATTCAGGTACTGACAAACCTCATTACAAATGCTGTTCAAGCAATGCCCAATGGTGGGACTCTTACTATAATAACTGAAGATTCCCCAAACGAAGTATTTATAACTGTGGAAGATACAGGTATAGGTATTCCAAAAGAAAATCTCAACAAAATCTTTGAGCCATTCTTCACTACAAAAGAGAAAGGAAAAGGAACCGGAATGGGATTGGCTATAACTTACGGCATAATAAAGATGCATAGAGGCCAAATATCGGTGGAATCCAATGCAAACCCCAAAGATGGACCAACATGGACAAAATTTTATATCTCATTGCCAAGATATCAAGAACACTCGCAATTCTTCCTTGACTTTGAAGACGAGTCCTCGGAAAAATTTGCAACTGTAGCGGATAAGAAACAAACAAATAATAAAATTACTCAGGAAGAAAAAACTTATTATACAAAATGGAATAGAGCATGAATCAGGAAGTATTCAAAGTTTTAGTTGTTGATGATGAGCCAGGTATTAGAATAGGCATATCTCGAGTGCTTCAATCTTTCTCAGTCAAACTCGACGAGGAAAACCTAAATATAATTTTCGATGTAGACACAGTAGAAACTGCTGAAGAAGCCATAGAAAAAATAAAAAAATCGCCACCTCAGATAATCCTTCTTGACAACAAATTACCGGGTATGAGTGGAATAGAGGCTCTCGAGGTAATTACCTCTATGAAACTACCTGAAACATACACAATCATCATCACCGCCTATGCCTCTATTGAATCCGCAGTTAAAGCCACAAAGTACGGCGCCTACGACTTTCTTCCAAAACCTTTTACTCCCACTGACCTGAAAAATACAATATATAAAGTAGTTAAGCAATTAATCGTCGAGAGAAAAGCAAGGCAGTTAGCGGAGGAAAAGAAGCGAATCAGATTCGAGTTCCTATCTGTGCTTGCACACGAACTCAAAGCCCCAATAAATGCTGTTGATGGCTACCTAAAAATATTAGAAGATATGGATGTTACAAAGAACCCCGAACTCGTAAAAGACCTAATAAGAAGATGTATCATAAGAAACGACTACATGCGAAAGATGATAAATGACCTACTCGACCTAACCAGAATTGAATCAGGGCAGAAAGTAAGGAACATAACCGATGTAGACCTCAGGGAAATCGCCCAAAGAGCAATTGAGACCAATCTAATAGAGGCTCAAAAAAGGAATATCACCATTACCCTACATGCGGACGGACCTGTAAATATTAAAGCAGACGCCGGTGAAATGGAAATTATCCTCAACAATCTCATATCCAACGGAGTAAAATACAACAAAGATAATGGCAAAGTTGATATCTATCTTTCGCGAGAAAACGACAAAGTTATAATCAAAGTAGCAGACACCGGCATAGGAATGACCCCTGAAGAATGCTCCAAACTCTTCCGAGACTTCGCAAGAATTAGAAACAAAAAAACAGAGAATATACTTGGAAGTGGACTCGGACTTTCTACTGTTAAAAAGTTAGCACAAATCTACAACGGCGATGTATCAGTACACAGTATTCCTGACGAGGGTAGCACATTTACAGTCGAAATTAAAGACTACGAAGAAAAATCTACCCAACCAACCTAACCAAATTTATCCCTCGCTGATTTTATATTCACTACCCATAAATACGATAATTTAAACACTACCTATCAACTTAGGGCAGAGCTATGAGTGAAGAATTATACATAAACTATTTCGCTATTCTCGGCTTGAACGAAGATAGCAAAGCAGGAGACATTAGAAAAAACTATAAAAAGATGATGAAAGACTTGCTACTCGAAATCCACAATTTGTCCTCTCTCACCCCAGCACAATTAGATGAATACCTCTTAAAAATGGCTATGCTTAATGCAGGATACTACATACTACGAGATGATGAGCGCAGAAATAACTACCTTATGCACCGCAAGAAAGTAATAGAATTAGAGAAAAAATGGTGTGAGGTAGCAGAAAAAGACCCCGATTCCCAAGAGGCAGACAGACTTCGCCGAGAATATGACAGAGCACTACAAGACTTCCTTACAAAATACATGGAAGAGTTAGTGCTCGAAGCCGGTAGAGATAGAGAATGTGTAGAAACAAGTAATTGGGACCCCTTCCACGAACGACATGCAAGCAGAGTGCTCAGACACTACCGCCAAAAATTATACTCCCAAATTCACGAAAGACTCCCCTACTACGATGTCACAAAACCACAAATAGACTGGGATGAACGGAAAAAAATAGTGGCAAGCATTGTTAGAAAGGAACTCTCGGAAGATGAATAAAAAGACAGAGACAAAAAAAGTCGTACCTCAAGATATCATAAATAAAGCATTTGCAAAAGCCATTGCAGATGGTGATATTGTAAACTTTAGATTTCTTTTTCTACCATACTCTCCTCTCAGAGAAGACAGCACTGAAGATATTTACTCCATAAAATATTCCTATCTACTGCCCTCCGAAGAGGAAGAGGAAACACCAAGATTCAAATCTGCACTGGCACTAGTTAGCAGAGAGGACATAAAAGAACATATTCAAAAGCAACTTCATAAAAAAGGACCTCCTCAACTCCCTGCTGAACCCTTATTAATGTTGGCAGATAATGCGGTAAAGCAAGGTAAGTATACCTCCGCATCACAGGCATACGAACTACTTCGTATCCGTATCAAAATACAGGACTTATTCTTCCAGCAGGGTGAGGAAGAACTCGCTAAAGGAAACATATCCAACGCGGTGACAGCATACAGAATCGCCTCCGAACTCGAATACGATTATGGAGCCTTCCCTGAACCACTTCCGGCTGTCCCAAAATATCAAGAGCAGGCTCTCATACTTCACGGCGAATATAGAGAAAAATGGGAAGAATGTATTGGCTACCTACCTATCCAAGCATTTCTTACGGAAGCCTTCAATTACCTATTCCTGAGCCCCGAACACGCCTCAAGGATATTGACGAAACCCGTTGATGTGCAAATTGAATTCCTAGTAAAACTTATTCAAAACTTGGACCCAAAGTGGGATAAATTTGTCGAAAATGTCAATAAAACTATCCCATTACTACAGGAACTTTATCAGGATATTAAGTCTCGTATAGAAAGAGTGGCTCAGGGCTCTCTATGGGAAGATGAATGGGACGAAGGATTAGACATAGAAAAATACCTCGCTATCCCACAGATATTGCTCGGAAGAAAAATTACTCCCGATGAATGGTGGGCTTATCTGAAAGAAATCGCTTATCTACATCCTGCCTCCGCATTATTCGTCGCACGGCAATTGATAGGAAAAGAAAAGGAAATTATTCTACCCCGCTATGACCCAAACAACCCCGTAGCGATTAAACTTTCACTTCCACCGCTCCCTACACTTTACCCTGAACCTCACATTAATTAACTACTTCATCTTTCTCCACAATATTTGCCCGCAAAAACGCATCAACTACTTTGGGGTCGAAATGCTTTCCCCTCTCCTCTTTAATATGCTCAATCGCCTCTTCTTTCGTGGCTATGCTACTTCTGTAAATTCTATACGAAGTCATTGCACAATACACATCAATTACCTTTAGCACCCTCGCCAAAAATGGTATTTGTTCCCCTTCTAAGCCCAAAGGATAACCATCTCCATCGTAACTCTCGTGATGTGCTGAAATAACAGGTACCAATTCAGGAAATATACCCAATTTACCCAACAAATCCGCACCCAATTTAGAATGGGACTTCAACATAACCCACTCTTCATATGATAAAACACTTTTCTTAAGCAGAATTTCGTTTGGAATTTCTATCTTGCCAATATCGCGAAGCACACATGCGTGCTCAAGTATCCACTGCTCAGAAGGCGAGAGATTCAGTTCAGGCCCCAAATACTGAGCAACCCTAACCATTCGCCTTGCTCCACCCGGCTTTAACCCTTCTCTGCAATCAATCGCATCCGCAATTAAGAAAAACAAATTATCGTATTCATTCCGAGATTGTGAAATAACCTCCTCCAGATCTTTATTGCTTAAATCATTTACCAAAAGTATAATAGCACCTGATATCTTTTCTCTCGCCTGAGTGATCGGAACTATCTCAGGTATCTCTTTCCCACCTTCAGACAAAAAACTTTCAACTGAAACTTCTAAATCAGGGGATACAATTACCCGATACTTCATCTTTTACCTCCTCATAATTACTTCTTTGCAGATGGAAATGCTTCTGGAAACGTTCTTCTAACTCGTCTCGAAAGCGAAATGTATCCATAACAAAAAGCAAAATATATTAAGGACAACACAGTCTCAACTCCCAGTTTATATGCAATAAACTCAAAATCCTCAGGTGGGAATTCTACAAGCAGAAACAACATTGCAATACCCATAACCAAACAAAACAGAAAAGTCATAAGGTATGCTTTAACAAGCCACACTGCACCACTCCAACCAGAAAGTAAACTCGCACCTGCAATGATACTAAATAGGATCAATAAAGCCCTAATAGCGATATATATCACAAGGAAACTTTTCAGCCCCGGTACATACTCAAACTCAGTAGAGGCACTCTGCACATCATTCACCAGTTTATATATACCCACAAAAGGAGAACCGAAAATTAATATTATGCAGAAGACCAATAAAAACCCACCTACACCTACTTTCTCATCATCTCTCGATGCGGAAGTATCCTTCAAATCCGTCTCACTCATTATACGGTCCCGACCTATAAAAGTTAATAGTATTATTGCACAGGACCGTTTTTAATTGCACTCCTTAACCTATCACTCAATCTCGTGTTCCTGCGGATTGATTGAGTGGTCTTTACCGCTTTTTGAATAGCTCCCGGCGAACCTATTATCGTCACCATTTTCTTCGCTCGAGTCACTGCGGTGTAAAGCACATTCCGTTGAAGCAGGAGATAATGTTGAGGCAGCATTAGAAGCACCACTACTGGATACTCGCTCCCTTGCGACTTATGCACCGTTGCAGAATAAGCAAGCGAAAGTTGGTCAGTCTGGTCAAGGGTATATACAACAAGATTACCGCCTTCAAACATTACCTGTATTAAACCCGTATCCTCATCTGCATCTACTATTGTTCCTATATCCCCATTAAATACCTCTTTCTCATAGTTATTTCTAACCTGCATTACCTTGTCGCCAACCCTAAAAGCGGTACGTGGTATTCGTTTCCCCTCAGGATTGAGCAGATTCTGCAACTGTATATTCAAATGATGCACCCCCGCATCGCCCCTACGCAGTGGAGCCAGAACTTGAATATCTTTTATCGGATTAAAACCAAATCTCTCTGGAATACGCTCACCCACAACATGCAACAAAGTTGTCAAGGCACTTGCACTATCCAATCGCCGTATGAAGAAGAAATCTTTCTGGTTAAACTCTGGAAACTCCCCCCGATTTATCCTATGTGCATTCGCGATTATCCCACTCTCTGCTGATTGCCTAAAAATCTCCTTCAACCGCGTTACTGGAAACACTCCACTCATAATCAAGTCAAACAAGACATTCCCTGGACCCACAGAAGGAAGTTGGTCAACATCACCAATGAAAAGTATATGTGTAGTAGTCGGAACCGCCCTCAAAAGATAATACAGCAACACATGGTCTACCATCGATACCTCATCTACAATCAAAAAATCCGCACGAATGGGATTATCCCTATCGCGCATAGGCTTGCCCGTCTGTGGATTAAACTCCAACAAGCGGTGTATAGTAGAGGCAGGATACCCTGTCACAGACTCCATCTGCTTACTTGCCCTACCTGTAGGTGCGGTGAGCACCAATTTCAAAGGAAACTCCTTTAGAAATGCAACTATGCTTTTTATAAGAGTGGTCTTGCCAGTCCCCGGACCACCTGTAACTATAGATATTTTCGAATTTATCGCCATTCTGAACGCAATCTTCTGCTCCTCATTTAATACGGGCAGGTCTGGATGCTTCTCTCCAAAAAATCTTTCCACCGACAAATCGTATGGAAATGCCGAAGGACCAAAATATATCCTCTGTAATTGTAAAGCATTCTCCATCTCTATACTATAATGGAAAGGCAAATATATCG
>CAZZMK010000224.1:0-2973 GCA_964655185.1 uncultured Nitrospirales bacterium
TTACCATTTTGCTTCCCATAAAGTTGATAACACACCTTGTATCCTCCCTTTGGGAATATTCCCCTTCACAATGGATAGCGAGGATAAACTCAGAAATATACTCCTGAAAGAACCCAACATTACACCCAACGAAATAATTGAAAATCGGTATAAAGAAATTATTCAACTACGAGACCTGCGCAATAAATCTCAATTATGAAAAATAAGTTTCTTAGATTAAATACTCGTATAGAAAGTTTTCTCCATCACATTTCAATTTTTCTAATCACTCTTATTTTAATACTACTTCTAAAACAAAAGCCCTCGATTTGGTTTGATGAATATTTCTGGGGTGTATCTTATCAAACCGCACCGAACTTAACTACATTCCTTCAACTCGTCGGCACTCAGGGACCGGAAGTAGCGCCACTATACTTGAGCATAATGTATTACGCTATTAAAATTCTTAACCTATCCCCTGAAACTTTTAGATACTTCTCAATTGCCGTGAGTATTGCAACTATCCTTTTTACCTACAACCTATTTAAAACCTTCTTCCCATCCACCACGAGTTTAATTATCTCCCTCGTCTCCGCAATTATCCCCACCTTTCTATGGTATAGTATGCTATTGAGGCCACACGCAACGGCTTTCTCCCTCTCAATGTGCTCTTTATATCTGTTCTTCTCTGTCATAAAAGAAAGCCATAATCCTCCCACACACAGACAACTATTATTATTAACCATTATAAACGGCTTATTATTACTTACATATTATATCTATGTATGGTTAGTTCTCTTTGAAACAATTGTCCTCACCATTACTCTTATCTTTTCGAAATCTAAGAAAATATTCTGGGTACTCCCTATCCATACTATGTACACTATTGCTGTACTCCTCTACCTAACTCTTTTCTCAACACCGAGCAACATAGCCTACTCACTCCAAATTGATGTATATACTATCCTCAATTACATCTTTGGAGTTCAGGATAGAGAAATTTCATACTTTTTCTCTATATCACCCTGGGTTTACACTACACTTGGGCATAATAAAGCATCCTCATTCATCGCAAATCTATGGGATACGGGAACCGCACTATTATTCAAAGCAGGCAATCTCGCATTTATGCTTATCTTATTCTATTTATTTATAAAAGAACTACTTTCTATCCTAAAAAGTAAGTTCTCACTATCTGAAATTCCAAACATGGCTCTTTTATGTATCGCCTTCATTGTACCCCTATGCTTTGTAGTTTTTACAGGTCTCACAAAAATTCCATTGATGACAATTCGATTCTTACTCCCTTCACTAATCATCCGATGGGGTCTATTATCCAAAATAATTCTTGATTGGACACCCCGACGACCATTTCTCAAGACAATGGGAGTTTCGTTATTTATCATTTACATATCTCTGCATTACCTAACCTACCAACAAAGCAAACCTTATACCGCCTGGGATGAGTGCACAAATAGCCTTGCACAAGATGTAAATGAAAAAGATGTGATTATACTCGGACCCGGTGATATTGCACCTATATTTCACTACCACTGGGGCTCAAGGCTAAAAAAGCCCGAACCAATTATGGTCGTCTCCGGCTCCTTATACTTAACCACCGATTTGCTCAT
Organism: uncultured Nitrospirales bacterium; assembly: GCA_964655185.1. Taxonomy (GTDB): domain Bacteria; phylum Hydrogenedentota; class Hydrogenedentia; order Hydrogenedentales; family Hydrogenedentaceae; genus Hydrogenedens. The sequence continues at coordinate 1,611 of CAZZMK010000224.1, forward strand.
CTACCTAATGAAACATCTCCCGCCAGATAGAAACATATGGGTGATATTTAGAACCGAATTTGGAACTATGCCACCCCTAATTAGAAAAGAATGGGAAAAACATCACCTTACTTATCACACCTGCAAGGAATTCCCTTCATTTGAGGGGGTAATCTACTTTGGCTTCTCAATCAAGGAAAATATCGAGAATAAAGTAAAAATGGAGAATACCGACTCAAACATCCCCCTTATAGAAACATCAACAGGACTCGCTCCACACTTGACATCTTGCCTTGAAAGCAATCCCAACCCATTTGACCTGCTAATATTATCGCGATACGACAATCCATTCGAGACACCAGAAAGAGGAACCTACATTCAGTACACAATGGATTGGCTCTCTATAAATAGGCACTGTTGGGCTAAAACCTTGTTAGAACCCATTTCCTACATCTCGCCTTGGGTAGAGTTTAGTTATGCCCTATCTTGTTTAGACACTGACCCCATAAAAGCAGAGAAAATATTTAATGGGATTAGAAGAAGTAGCATGTTCTTTTACAATACAATGTCTCCTATATGGAACGCTATAAAAACGAAAGATTACAAAACATTGGATAGGGAGACAAAGAAATTAATGGACTATGGTTTATGGATTGCCCACTATTTTAACCACTTTGCAAAGCATAAAACCACTGCCTCTACCTGCTTCCTCCCTCTGGGGAGTTTCCCTTACAACTGGGACATCGAACTCAGACTCCAGCAAATTATGTCAAAACAACCCCAACCAACCCAGAATCCTATCATAGAAGCAAGATACACCCAAATTATCAACATATTAAATACTCTACTACACTCCTCAAAATAATCAACCTCCCCCTACTTCTCCAGCAAAAACATATATTAAATAAAAAAACATTTATCTTGACTCGCAGAACGAATAGTAGCAAATTTATAACTCTCCCTAACCACAAGGACATAGCATACAAAATAGAAAAGTAGATATCTAATAGAAAAGTAGATATCTATCGTCAGTCAGCAATTATGAGAAATTTTCCTTTTCAACAACTCATTCATTAGAAACAATACATTAGTCTTGTTCATCAAAAGCCTTAAGCCCTCGTTCATTCCCCAACCTTCATCTACCCACTCCCTATCCCAAATACTTCTCAATCACACCCTTTATCCATTTCCAATCAGGATTACCACGGTCAAAAAACGAATTAAAATTATCCTTCAACCACTCATAATAATCCTCTTCAACATACCTACAAAAAACCTCCACCAGTTCATCCATATCTATCTCTTTAGGCACCTCTACACCCTCAAGTTCCTCCTCCAAAAATCCCCTCACCACATCCCTATCTAACATAAAATTATCTCCCTG
>CAZZMK010000225.1:0-2536 GCA_964655185.1 uncultured Nitrospirales bacterium
GGCCGTTATATTTTCAGCAGGTGTAATATCAAAAGCGGGATTGTAAGCTTTAACTTCCTCAGGTGTAATAAATGTATTTCCAATCTTCTTTACTTCAGTAGGGTCTCTGTATTCAATTGGGATATCATCCCCATTTTTTGCATTAATATCAAATGTAGACGTTGGAAGTGCCACATAGAAGGGTACTTTGTGATATTTAGCGAGAATTGAGAGCGAATAAGTCCCTATTTTATTTGCAGTGTCACCATTTCTTGCTACTCTATCTGCCCCTGTTATAACCATATTTACTTCTCCCTTTTTTAATATAACGCCAGCCATATTATCGCATATTAAAACCGCTTCTATTCCTGCTTGATTTAATTCCCATGCTGTTAATCTTGCCCCCTGAAGCAAAGGCCTTGTTTCATCTACGAACACTCTGACTTTTTTACCTTTTTCTACGGAAGTATATATTGGTGCTAATGCAGTACCGTATTCACCTGTAGCGAGAGCACCTGCATTGCAGTGGGTAAGAATAGAGTATCCATCTTCTATGAGAGCACTTCCGTATATTCCAATCATTCTGCAAGCATCTGTCTCTTTTTTATATATTTCCAGTGCCGTTTCTTCGAGAGCATTAACAAAACTTTCTAAAGGCTTACCCTTGTTTTCTTCTGCCATTACCATTATCTTATTTATAGCCCATGATAGATTCACTGCAGTTGGTCTTGTGTTTTTAAGCCTATTACAAATATTCCTCATTTTTTCCATTGCTTCTAAAGTATTATCAAGTTGCATGCTTTTAAGGATTTTTACAACGGAAAAGCCAGCAAAAATACCAATTGCAGGAGCACCCCTTACTTTCAGTGTCAGGATGGCATTTTCCGCTTCAGCAAGAGTTTTGATTTCTATATACTTTACTTCTGTTGGCAAAAGAGTTTGGTCGATAATCTTGAGGGTATCATTTTCCCAAAGTATTGGCTTGATTGAAATTCCCATAGTTATTCCCAAGAAGTTTATTTTTATTTATGATTAAATATTCTAACTGTATTTTCATCATAAATAAGATGCTTGTCAACCCATTCTGTTTCTTCTTGTGATATTGGAATAAACTTTCCCCATGCTCGGGTATATACTTCATCGGTTTCAGGGTCTATAAGTACTCCCTCTGTTTGAACTAATAATCTATGTCCTTTTGTTACCCAGGTTTTTACTAATAATTCCTTGTTAAGTGGAACTCTTTTTAGATACCTCACCGTCATCTCTGCTGTTACACACATCCTTTTGAAGTATCTCGCAGCAGACCATGCCATGGTTTCATCTAAAGCAGATGCCACCACACCTCCGTGAACATGTCCAGGATAGCCTCCGTGTTTCTCTGTAAATTTTAATGGTAATAAGACAAATTCATCCTGGATATAAAACTGTGCTTGAATTCCTGCAGGGTTTTGAGTCCCACAGACAAAACAAGTGGGGGATATAGGTAACTTTTTTAATTCCATTGTAACCTCCTAACAGATAGTGCAACTTCGAATTGGTTATAATTATAAAAAACTCGTCTCTTAACTATAAATTTATTAGTTATTTCCCCATTATGGAAACTTATTCTGTAAATCAAATTAATAAGGATGTCTTGCTTCAATCTTATCTCAAACATTTAATATTTTCTGAAATTCAGAAAGTTGGATTCGAACTATTCGGGGTTGCGAAAGTAACGAGTATAGACGAAGCAATTTTTTTACGGGAGTGGATAAGTAAGAACTATCACGCGGATATGGATTGGTTCTCAAAAACAATTCATTTGAGAACAGATGTAAAAAAATGGTTTTCTGAAGGAATCTCAATAATCGCTGTGGGGGAAAATTATTATCACAAGTGTGAAAATACTTTTTTGGCTTTATATGCTCATGGTACTGATTATCACATTAGGATTAGAAAAAAACTTAATCAAGTAGCCTCTTTTCTCAATGAGTTTGTCACAGATATGAAATTTAAAATTTCAGTAGATACCTCTCCAGTGTATGAAAAATATTGGGCAAAGAAAGCAGGTTTAGGGTGGCAAGGAAAAAATACCTTGATAATCAATCCTAAGTATGGTTCTTGGTTTAATATAGGACTTCTTGTGGTCAACTTTGCTCTTCCTGAGGATGTTGAAGTAAAAAATCAATGTGGTAATTGTAATAATTGCATAGATGCTTGTCCTACAAAGGCATTGAGTTCCCCAGGAATTTTGGATGTTCGAAAGTGCATATCGTACCACACAATTGAAAATAAAAAAAATATTCCTAAGGAAATTAGAATTTCTAATAAATCTTATGTATTCGGATGTGATATTTGTCAGTTGGCTTGTCCCTGGAATAGAAATACTCCTATTTCATCGGTAGCAGATATTTGTGATGAGAAAATATACTCTACAATCAAAGAACTACTACTATCGTCGGGAAACATTACTGATTTTTCTGTTTTCAAATATAGCCCTATAAGACGACTTGGTTCGGATTTACTATTGAGAAATGCCTCGTTTTTAATGCAAAAATTAGAAAAATGAAATTATTAC
>CAZZMK010000226.1:0-5150 GCA_964655185.1 uncultured Nitrospirales bacterium
TTTTGTGGCGTCAAAACGAAGCAAATAAATATTTGAAACATTAATCCAATTATAACAGTCCCGAAATTTTTGTGGCGTCAAAACGGCTCTCCGGGAGAATCACACTCCCGCCTCCATTATAACAGTCCCGAAATTTTTGTGGCGTCAAAACTGAAAAGATTTTCACGCCACATACAGGACGTTATATAGCATATCAAATCCCACCCTACAAGTCAAGTTTAAGTTAGTTCCGAGTATTATTCAAGACATCAAAAGACGCAAACCTATAACGCACTGTGGCAAACAAGGATGTGGAGCCACTCGTAGAGGCTACCAATACGCCTTTAGAGTGAAGATTAAACCTAATCCCAAAATTGAAGTTGTTCCCCTATATCCTTATTGTCGTCAATGTGCCGTTTCGGTTTTCTCTTCTTACGGGTTGATATAATATCCATCTTCATCCATTGTGCATCCGTAATAAACAAGCACCTAATATCGCCCGTGCCAGGGTTAATTTTACGCAAGTAGTTCAAATAAGATTCCTTCTTATCGAGTGTCACTGCGGGTCTCACATAGACAGAATACTGTAGCATCATATAGCCATCATCAAGCAAATCATTGCGGAAGCGGGTTGCTAATCTCCGCTCTTTTAATGTGTCCGTAGGCAAATCAAACATAACAATTAACCATCCCATACGATATTTCCCTATCTCATTTTTGGGGTTTTTGTTTTCTTTTCTTCTCTTACTCATAAGTCTAAATCCCTTATCAAAGGAATTTTTAGTGGCTTCGTATTACCGCGGTAAAAGCACTCAGCCACCATATTTATATATCGGTCGATTGCGTCCAAAACTTTAGTTTTTTTTGGCATTTTTATCCTCATTTCTACCAACCTTTTTGCAAATCCCTTGATAAATGTATCCATTGAGAAATTCTCATCCTCAGTAAAGGACAGGTACAACATTAAATCACAAAATGGTCTCATCGGCTCCATCAAGTCATAAACTAACGGGTCGGACTTGAATTTAAACTTGTGATGAATCCCAAGCAATGGGCATAACCCGTGTGCAATTATTGACCTGTGCACAATAGCCCCCATAACCGCATATGCATAATTCAACATAGCGTTTATGGGATGTTCTGCCAACCGTTTCTCACGCGCGTTAGGACCTGCTTTGTCGAACGATGAAAAGTAGAGTCGCCAGTAGACTTTAGCACAAGCCCCTTCCTCAACCTTATTTTCCTCGAGGTATTTCCACAATGGATTCTTTCCCACGCCGATTATGTCAAGCACATAAGCCTGATTTTCAACCTTCCCGTAGATAATTTTCTCCCAGAGTTCATCTGCAAACTCGCCCTGCCTTTCTATCTGCCGTTGAAAAATCTGCGAATGAACAATTCGTGGCAAACCTACTGTTTTTCCTATCGGCTTATACCGTTCATCACAGTGTAAGATAACCGCTCCATTTTGAATTAGTTCAGAGAGCGAATTACTCGAGAAACTCACCCCTCTTGCACAAACCACCACGCATAGTATCTCCGATATAGGCGCACGCCTCTCGTATTCCTTTGTCTTCATCACAAGAAAACCACGGTCGACGGAAATATAAGAGCCGTGGCTAAGTATGTGCACTATATGATACGACACAACTTAATCCATCCTAACCTTCTGCGCAGGCTTCATCCTACCTTTTTCCATAAGTTGGGACAGGCTTAATTTTATCTCCCTTCCATCAATAGCAGTAATTTTTACCTGCTCACTAACATTTATTGTATTTATATAATAATATCCTCCTGGGATTGTTTTAGATGCTCCACCTCGAGGTTCATACAAGAAATCGTTTTCAATCTTAACCAACATCCCTGACCTGAAGAAGTAAATTTCTTTGCAATCTTTAAGTTTCGAGAGGATTTCTCTCCTCCTAAGATAAGGCGACTCAAAAGCGTATATGACTTCTCTTCTCCACTTGCCTTTCTCATCTTTGTACACAAAATAACCTCTGGACTCCTGTGCCTGTTTCAGGAATTGCCCCGGCATCTTACCTTTGATAAACTCGCCGAGATTTCTCAACTCTCCACTTAGGAATTTCTTTACATCATCTCCATCAATTTCTGACGAGGCAATCATAAGTAGTTTCTTTGGCTTTCCACCTGCACGGTAATTGTGTATAAAAACTTCCCATTCTTCTTTGCTCGGATTCTCCTTAAGTTTATTCTTTAAATCTCTTCTTATATTGGCGCTATATATGCTGTCTACATTCTTTTTCGCGTGCTCAAGTTTAGAGTAATCACTAAATCTCGTTCCCTCACCAAACCTCGTAACGAATACGTATTTTCCAGTTGGTCTACCGTTATCATCCAACATGGGCCTAAGTCCGTAGATTGTCTCCGCAAGGGTAGGCTTCTCAAATCGGACTTTCACTGGTAAACATTTCTCAATAGCCATCCTGCAGAAATCTTGAGTAAACCATTCGGGATATTTATCTACATTTTCAGGTCGAGCAATAGAAACCACAAGTGCATCGAGAGCGTGATGGCGAGGATTATTTCTGTTTTTCTCTTCTCTCTCTTCAGACGGTATCTTGAAAACTTCTTCTTTAGTCAAATCCGGGTATAGCAATACATCAAGTTCAAATTTATCTCTAATATATTTCGTGAGTGCACCACTTACCACATAAACGTGTCTGGTCGAGCCTTTAGTAAGTTGCTCCCAACCAAAGAATAGATGGACAATTCTTTGTGCCAAACGCGAGATATAACTCGTCTCCGCGAGATGAGTATATCTTTCTATTAACTCTTCGGGATTAGTCGCTACGAGAAGATTCTTTTTCTTAGCGGGTAGATTCTCAAATCCTTTTTCCCTTTCTAATCTCTCTACAAACTTTTGCCATTCCTCCGGGTCTTGTCCCAACCACTGATAGGGAGTCCTTTTCCCTTTTTCCCTGTTGCACTCGGGCTTTGTCAACACCATATTATAGCGTGCATTAGGTCCGCCCATTTCTCTCGGCACTATATGGTCTATCTCACATATGTCTATCTCAGTTTCACCAATAGGCTGACCTGTATATACATCAAAACCTCCTTGCTCCTGCCACAAACGGACCTTTAATACTTTATTACTCCCTTGCATAGAAATGCCTTTACTACGCAACTCTTCTAATATCTGTTTAGCCTTCTCTTTCGCTTTGAGATTAAACTTTTGTATTTTCTTGTAATCTTTCCGTTTTGAAGTTTCAAGTGTCTCTTCAGGGTCCCGTGCAAATTCGAAAATAACCTTATCAGGTGCGCCATATTTTTCTTTCAGTTCGCGAAGTTTGTTGTAAAATAGTAACAATCTATGTCTCACTACTGAGTTAGTGATTTTTGAGAAGGTCTCATAAATCTTCTTAAGTCGAGTTTCCTCATCTAAATTTGCTTCCTCCTCTCTCCTATCCGGGATATAGAAATTATCCCATTCCGCGGGCAAATCGAGGAGGAATTTGTAATCATCGTTCACTAAGCCTTTTCTCGGGTCAGTATTCGTATTTGTGGAAGTGTACTCTTGATACAACTGATGAGGAGATTTGCCTGTGAGCAAAATCTCCTTCAGTATCCTTAAAGCGGGTCTACAATAACTTGCCCTGCCAGTTGTTTTGGGTGGGTCTATATTAGTATGAGATGGATGCACCCAACCGTTTAATCGGTCTTTAACATACTTTTTTAATTCCGTCTTGTTAATTTTCCTTTCGGAGCGGAAGGTTTCGAACATCACTTTCAACTGTTCAGGAGTCAGTGCTTTTACCTCACCAGTTTCCCTGTCTATAAACCTGAAATTCTTTAATTTCATCAAGAATGTTACATCTTGCACAAGTTCATCCTTACGTCTACAGACATTAAGTCGTGGTATGAGCCTGCACTTGTATATGATTCTGTTATCGAATCGAGGCGTTTTCTGGGAAAGAAGTCCCTGGCACTCCCAATCCTTCCCCATATATCGCCTGTATTCTTTAAGCGTGTATGCGGGATACTTGGTCCCTGCGGGTCCGTAGAGGATATAATTTAGATTCTTCTCGATGTATGGATATTTCTTACCCGCCTGTTGAAGTAGTTCCTTTATTTCTTTTTCAAGTAGTTCACGCGGAATAATCCGACGAATTTCACCATCTTTATTGCGGATTGGTTCGGGATTCTCTGAAATGGTCTTGGTAAGGTTATCTGGTTCATCGGGTGACCATATCCCTAACTTGTATGCCTCCAAATAGCAGGGATAGTAATACTGATGGTTGTCACCAAACGCTTGCTTCAGTTCATTGCGATAATTCTCAACTGCCTGTAGAATTTCACTCTCTTCTCTCTCCTTTTCAGATTCATCTTCAGATTTACTCTTACGCGACTTTTTACCATCAGAAGGTTCCTTTTGTGCTTCCTCCTTCCTCACCCAAGGTGCTTTTTCGTATCCACGATGTTGTATAGCGGACCAAATCGCTTTGAAGATTTGCCAGGATTCAAGTTCCTTGCCCTGTAGTAAAGCAATCCTCAATAGATAGGAATTGTATATAGTTGAATCACCTGGCGGTGTAAATTCAGTACTTAAGCGTATATCAGGTTTTACAAACTCACCATTTTCATTCAAATGCCCTGTCTCAAGCACTTCGATTCCTGCTTCTTTTGCGTGCATCTTCCACCATTCTTCTCTGACCTTGTGAGCCTTGCGGGTCCTAATCTGGCGTCTGCGGTCTCGTGCCTCCTTAAGGGTAGCAAATTCGCCGGGGAGTTCATCCACGCCCAGTGCAAGCACATTCGAACCCTCACGAACGCAGTAGGCGACACTTCCAGTGCCTAAGTCGAAAGAAAAGATTTTTTCATTTTCTACTGACATTTGCCACACTCCTCTTTTAAGAGTTTAAATTATGGGAAAACATATATATTTAACTTCTAAAGTGTTTAATATAACTTAGAAAAGTATCCTCATTCAAAATTAAAAGCACGATAGGAACATTAGATAAGAAACAAGTCAAAAAAGGGTCTAATCAGAGCAAAATTGGACAGAGAGGAACCAATTTGAGGAAAATTTCGAAGATATGGGGAATCTAAGGCGTAAAGTTTTTATACTACTAAAACCTCATAAAACCTCTTGTATAAATCACACAAAAAAAATTAACCCGAGTTTTCCCCATTTACATATAACGCTA
>CAZZMK010000227.1:0-12304 GCA_964655185.1 uncultured Nitrospirales bacterium
TTCTCTGCTCATCCTGTACTTGAAGATATATTCGACAGGAGATGGAGTTCAGATTGGGTAGGCATACTTCAGAAAAAATTTGAGGAGACTACAGGAATTCCTTGTATCTTTCTTCAGGGGTCAGCAGGAGATATGTCACCGAATACAAACGAGCAAAGAAGAGGTGTAAATGGCTTTGGAGAAGCAATAGCAAATGAGGTAATCAAATTACATTCACAGGTCCAAACTACAGTTCCCAACACTCCTAAAATACAACACAAACTCGAAAGGTTTACTTATCCTGCTCGAGTGGATACCTCTAATCCATTGGTTGTAGGCGTTTATAAACAAGGTTTCTTCCCCGAACTTGTCAATGCCTTACTAAAAGAATTCAATAATAATACTGTTTCTGTAAACCTAACTACAGTTTTACTCAATAAAGAACTTGCTTTAGTAGGAGGTTCTGGAGAATTTTTCTCAGGTCTTGCAGTACAACTTAAAAAGAATTCTCCTGCACCAAAAACCATCTTCTTAGGGTACTGTAACGGTCACTCACTTTACATACCAACCAAAGAAGCAGTAGAAGAAGGTGGATACGGAGCAGACCCTATGTTTGCCTGGGTACCTGTAGGCACAGGCGAAGAAATTATAGAAAAAGCATGCGAAAATTTACGTACTTTCCTAATGGAAGAATAATCCTATAGATATTTTTCGGCTAAATCGTGAAACAGCCTACCTTCTTAATAATAACTAAATCAAGACCAACAAAGAATTGCTACTCTTTACTCCATCGCATCTTTGAATTGATTAATTATTGCAGTGAGAGTCTGTTTTGCGTCTCCAAAGATCATCCTCGTGTTTTCCTTAAAGAACAGTGGATTATCTACTCCCGAGAACCCCGAAGCTAGAGAACGCTTCAATACCAAACATGTTTTTGCATAATCAGCATTAATAATAGGCATTCCGTAAATAGCGCTATTCGGGTCTTCTCTTGCCGCTGGATTGACCACATCATTTGCACCAACTACTATACATACATCTACAGTATCCATAATTGGATTTACATCATCCATCTCTAATAACTTTTCATAGGGCACATTTGCTTCCGCTAACAGAACGTTCATATGCCCAGGCATACGACCAGCCACAGGGTGAATTGCAAACTTTACATCCGCACCGTTCTGCTCAAGTATATCCGCAAGTTCCTTAACCACGTGCTGTGCTTGCGCTACAGCCATACCATAACCTGGCACAAATACCACAGACCGTGCCGCTTCAAGAACATAATAAGCATCTTCTGGACTCAATGCTCTAACTTCGCCTTGCGCTGAAGTGCTTATTTTTCCTTCCGCTGAACCGAAACCGCTGAATAAGACATTCGCTAAAGAACGATTCATTGCTTTGCACATGATAGCAGTAAGAATTATTCCGCTAGCGCCTACCAACGAGCCCGCCACAATCAATACAGTGTTATTCAACACGAAACCCGAAGCACACGCAGCCATACCTGAGTAACTATTAAGTAAGCATATAACAACAGGCATATCCGCGCCGCCAATCGGAATCGCAACTAATATCCCCAGTATATTTGCCAGTATCATTAACAAAATTATTGCTAAGTAGGTAAAAGAGCCATTCGGACTCACAAAAAATAACAACCCAATTAAAATCAACACGCCTAAAACTATTGCATTTACTACCTGCTGTCCCTTGAATAATATCGGTTTACCTGTCATTTTCTCTTCTAATTTTCCATAAGCAATCATACTCCCCGAAAAAGTTACACCTCCAATTAACATAGCAAGGTAAGTAGCAAGTATAAGGACTATGTTCTCAAGGCTGTATTCACCATATCCTGAACCTGTATAATTCACGTGGAAATCAGACCACCCAACTAACATACTTGCTAAACCACCTGTGCCATTAAAGAAAGCAACAAATCCAGGCATCGAGGTCATAGGGACCCTTATCGCTGCAATTGCACCTATTACACTCCCTATCAAACCTCCAATTATTATCCACTCATAAGTTTTAATTGAAGGATGAAGCAAAGTTACCGCAATTGCAAGAGTCATACCACAAGCAGAAATAATGTTCCCTTTAATCGCTGTAGTGGGACGACTCATCATTTTTAGTCCCAAAATAAAAGTCACCGCAGAAATCATATATGCAATTTCTGTTAGAATTTTGACAGTCTCGTTCACGGCTACTTCCTTTCCTTTCCTTTAAACATTCTTAACATTCTATCTGTAACTAAATATCCACCTGCCACATTTATCATTGCGCAAATCATTGCCAAGACACCAATCACCATTAGAAGAGGCGATTCCCTACCTTGTCCGGCTGCAATACAAGCACCTACTACTGTGATACCTGATATAGCATTTGAACCAGACATCAGAGGTGTATGCAACTGAGAAGGGACTTTAGTCAAAACTTCAACCCCCAAGAAAACCGCAATCAAAAACGTAAATAGTAACAATGTCATAGGATTCAATGCTCTCTCACTCTTAGGTGTTTTCGGAGCCTCTTCTTCTGTTTGGGTAAACAAAAATTTAGGTAAACTCAGTGAATAAGTCTTCGCCTCTGCAGACTGTGCAAAACTCCCAATAAACAAGAGGAACAAAACTGAGCCGAAAACAACCATGCTCACCCAACCCATTAGAGGAACCTTCTTCAATAGTGTTTTTAATCTCATCATTGAGAACTCCTTGCTTTTTGTATTAATTCATTTCTCAACTTACCTTCATATATAATCAAACAGCCATTTAATATTTCATCATTCAAATTATAGTTAAATACCTTCTTTTCTTTGTCCCAGAAATGCTCTATAAGATTACCTAAGTTAGCAGAATACATTTGACTTGCATGCACGGCCACTTTTCCTGGAAAATTCTCCGCACCAATTACTAGTACCCCATCAATAATGATTTCTTCACCAGGTTTAGATCCCTCAACATTACCTCCAGTTTCTGCTGCAAGGTCTACAATAACACTACCAGGTCTCATAGAAGCAATCATATCTCTCGTTACAAGTAATGGCGCCTTTTTACCAAACACTTGTGCAGTTGTTATAACCACATCAGATTGAGAAATAACCTTTTTCATTCCTTCTCTTTGTTTCTGCTTCTGCTCCTCAGTTAATTCAAGAGCGTACCCATCTTTTGTCTGCCCGGTTGGACCCACATCAATTTTAACAAACTTGGCCCCAAGAGATTGCACTTGCTCATCAACCCCAGGTCTCGTATCAAAAGCCTCTACCCTCGCTCCTAATCGCTTAGCAGTAGCAATCGCTTGCAACCCTGCTACACCACAGCCAATTACAAATACCCTTATAGGTTTTATAGTACCAGCAGGGGTCATCATCATAGGAAATACCATTGGGAGCCGAGATGCAGCAACTATTACTGCCACATACCCCGCGAGATTTGCCTGAGAACTCAGTGCATCCATCTTCTGAGCCAAGGTCGTACGAGGAATCATTTCCATTGCAATAGCATTAACACCACATTCAATAAACTTGTCCTGAATAGCAAAATCAAAAAACGGCTCTAAATAACTCACACTAAGCGCCCCTTGTTTCATAAGAGGAATCTCGTCAATCGGGGGCTTTCTCAATCTCAAAACAATATCCGCAGACCTAAGTCCTTCCTCTCGACTCAATATCTTAGCGCCGGCGTCTTCATACTCTTTGTCAGAGTAACCGCACTTCTCTCCTACTGAGGCTTCAACACAAACCTCTGCACCCAGTTTCACTAACTTTTTCACCGTCTCGGGAACAATAGGCACACGAGTTTCTTTAGGATGTAATTCTTTTGGTACAAAAATCATAAAACGTTCCTCGCATAGTTATACTTTGTTAACTATCTCAAATTGTAGTTTAATATTATCAAATTGAAAAGAGTCATCTCAAGTTATTAAAAAATAACTGTAAAAACTTTGACTATTGTTAAAATTGAGTATATACATAAAATATAACATTTCAGTAAAAAGTCTTTTAATTATTAAAATTTTTTAGAAAATAATTAAAAAAGACTTGACATATACAATATATTGTGCTACAATATATTCGGTGTCTGAGAAAGCCCAATTCCTCAGACCAGCCCAAGCCTCCTCTCAATTGAAGAAGTTTCTCCTCAAGCGCCTACAGTGACTAACCTCAGACACCCCCCGCTCGTAAAACTGAGCGGTAGGTCAACTCAAACCTACCGCTCCCCTCCTCCCACATCGACGCTATAGACAAGTCCTTTTTTGTATAATAAAATTGCTTTCGAAAAATACCCGAGATTAACAATGCCTGATTTAATTTTAAAAATAATGAAATATAACACTGATAAAACATACCTTCAAATTGTGGAATCATATTCACATCTTGCAAATCAAATCATTAAAAGATTTGAAAATATCATTGAAGAAACTAACGATAAAAACATTCAGAAAATTGATACCCAGAGAAATGTTGCTTACATATTTGAAACGGAAAATGAAAAATTAATAATCAAAATATATTTTCACGGTGGTTTAGTTCGCTTTTTCCTTCCGGCAAAGTGGTTTTTGAAAAATAGAGGTTTATCGGAATTCCTTTTTTGTTTCCATAATCTCACTAATCTTGACTTTATACCACAATATATAGGCGCATTATGGAACAAAAGATTCTTCTTCTACATCACCGGCACTATTTCCAAATATCTCCCAAATACTATAGACTTAAGAGAGGTAATAACTTCTCCGAAGATAAGCAGAACAACAAAGAAAACAATTTTAGCCAAAGTAGGTATGACAATTAAAAAAATGCACGAGCATGGAATCTACCATCGAGACCTTCACTTGAAAAATATACTTATACAACAAAACAACACCGAAAACGAGGAATATAAAATCTTTATCATAGATTTTGATAAAGCAAGCATCAAAAAAAACCTTGGACTGTTCTGGAGAACTTCGAATCTTTTAAGACTAAAAAGATATTTCATTAAAAATAAATTACCTATTGAATATTTCAATTTTATTCTCGAAGGATACAACATCGGAAAGTTATCAATAACAGCAAGAATTTTATCCCTTCCACATCTCTTATGGGCTAAGTTAAAAAGCTATGTACAATAAATCAATCAACATAAAATTTATTCGAAAAGAAAACTACCAAATATGGTTTAACAATGACTTTGAACAAACCGTCAATAAAATCTTTCAAACTTACCAACCAGAAGATTTAATATATCAAGGAGAGGCCATCAAAATATCAAAAAAGGCAATATCCCGCAAATTTGAAAATATTTTTCTAAAAATTACAAACTTCCCTTTTTTGGAAGGCGCATTTCGTCATATATTCCTTAGGGAAAGATACCGAAATGCGTGGAACATAAGTATAATCGCCTCGAACTTAGATATTGCAATACCTACACCAATATTTTATCTCGAGATTTTGTTTTACAAAATACCATGGCAAAGTTTTTTTGCTATTGAGTATATACACAACTCAGTAAATATAGAAAAATTTGCACAACAATTGGTAGAAAAAAAACTTACAGAGCCGTTAAAGAAACTATTCAGTGAATTATCTGCTACAATATCTAATTTATGGGCTAATAATCTATATCATCGAGACCTATCAGGCAAAAACATACTTACCGTAGATGGAAGTAAAATTTATTTAGTAGACCTCGATTCGGTTAAAATATTAAAGGATTTTTCCCTTCAACACAAATTAAAAAATCTCGTACAAATATATGATTCTTTTTGTGATTATGTTGAAGATGAACTACTGAAAAATTGTATATTTTCATTATTACCTGAGTATAACTTTAACACTAAAGAAGAGATCTATCAAAAAGTGAAGAAACTTCAGATTATCAGAAGGTCTAATCATATAAAAAACTTAAAAAAATAATATGACAGAAAAAAACGAATCAAATAACATAACAAAATTTTTTTGGGTTAAAGATGAAGAAACGAGGAAGTATATTCAGGCAATCTATAGAGTTCAGCACTTTTACTCAACTATAACAGACTTGGACCAACTTTTAATCCTAATCACTCAAGAGTGTAAAGATGTATGCAATGCAGAATCAGCTTCACTATTGTTGTATGACGACAAAAGAAAATGCCTTAATTTTCAAGTCACTCTTGGACCTGTCGGCTCAGAAATCATTAAAAAAGAAATTAAAATTTCCGAGGGCACAGGTATAGTAGGTGAAGTAGCATCAACAAAAAAACCGAAAATAGTTAATGATGTTTCCAAAGAACCCAAGTTTTATAGTAAGGTAGACGAATTGACTAAATACAAAACTAAAAATATTCTTGCAGTACCGATGATTCATAACAAAAAACTCATTGGAGTGATTGAACTTATTAACAAAAAAAATAATGAAGAATTTACTCATGAAGATTTGAGATTTCTGGAAATATTAGCATCTTGGGCAGGCACTGCTGTAGTAACCTCAAGATTAGTCCAAGAAAAAATACAGGCTGAGAGGTTAGCCACGTTAGGTTATACACTTACCGCACTTGCGCACCAATTAAAAAACATTCTCACTGCTATGATTACGAGCGTTGAACTTATTGAGAAATCCTTCGAAAAAAAACAATACACTACAATAACAAAGGCTTTGCCTGTTTTGAAGCGAACCTCTCTTTATATCCTCGAGTTTGTTCAAGATCTACTACTTTTTTCTAAACCGAGAACTCCACAAAAAACATTTTGTAACTTCGAGGAAATCGCTACAAAACTTAAAGAAATCTTTAGCGATTTATTTTCAACCAGAGGTATAAAACTTTCTATCGACTTTTCAAAAGTAAAAAAACCGGTCCTTTTAGACCCCAATGGAATTTTTCACTGTCTCTCTAATTTATTGATAAACGCAGGTGAATCTGTTTCCTCAAAAAATGGTGAAGTCAGAATCACAGCAGAGTTAAGAAACAATAACTTACTTACAATAACTGTATCTGACAATGGACCAGGAATACCAGAAGAAGAAAAGCCTTTCATCTTCGACCCATTTCATTCCTCCAAAGGCTATAAAGGCACCGGTTTAGGGCTTGCTGTAGCAAAAAAGATAGTTGAAGAACATAAAGGAATCATTGAAGTTAAAAACAACCGCGGAGGTGGTGCTCAATTTATAATATATCTTCCCCAAACAAATGACATTCAAAAGGAAATTAGCGATGAAAAATTGGAAAAACATTGAATATGTAGGATGGGTATTCTGGGTTATATGTAGTTTAGTCCTACTGATACCGAATTATTTCCTTTCAAGATACCTCATTTATGATTACTCGAGAGGAGCAAGAATAGGCTTAACCGTAGCAATGTCAGCAATCTTAGGGGCTGTAGTTGCTTGGGTAGTAAATGAAATCTTATATAGAATTAATCTATCTAAATACAAAGAAAGACGCAAACAAATAAGGAAAAAAAGGAAAAAGTCAAGTTAATCGGAGAACACCATGTGAACATATTAGACCTACTTGACTATGTTGAAAAAAATCCTCAAGATTACGAGAAAAGATGGCTTTTAGCAAAAAAACTCTACCAGAACAAAGACTATTATCTCGCACTTGAACAACTACAAATATTAAAAAATGAGTGGGAGCCAAGAATAAATGTAACTCGATTCCTTGCTGCAACTTTATATAGGTTAGGAAAATACGATGAGGCAATTGAAGAACTAAAAAATGCACTCAACAAGTGGCCCGAAGAGCCCGGTCTCTACGAACAATTAGGAAGAGTCCTCGTTACAGTTCAAATGTATGAAGAAGCAAAGGAAACTTACGAAAAACTCCTAAAAATTGTTCCCGACCACAGATGGGCACCACTCGCAGTAGCGAAGTTAAAAAGAATCATTGATAGAAAAACTAAAAAAGGCAAACCATATCCAATCATACTTGCTACAGACTTCGACCTATTACCCGAGAATATTTGTAAAAGGTGCGGGGCTGACAATTCCAAAGATGTCCAAAGATGCTGGAAATGTGGAGAACCTCTTGCAAAGTCGACAAATCCTCCTACAATACCTTCTGAGGGAATACAAACAAACATATATTTGCTTTTCACACCAGAAGTTATTACTTTCTTATTAGGATTAATTCTTATAATCTCCCTTGCTATGAACATATTTCTCTCGCTAAAAGTGTGGATATATTTACCTCCTACTCCTCCTCAACCATCACTTTCTTTTTGGGAACTTTATCAAAATGAACTCGCTTACACTCGAATAATTACAGGTTTTGGTTTGGTAATAACATCCTATATATTCATAAAACTCGGAATAAAATTACTTGGAGTAAAAGAAAAAATCCCATTTAATATTGTTTTAATAACTTCACTATTAATAGGTTCATTTCATTTCTTATGCAATTGGTTTCCAAAAGGATTAATTGTATGGGGGATAGTGTTCGTGCCGATACTTTCTTTCCTGTTAATCTTTGGGGCTTTAGGAATATCTCCATTAAAAGCAATAAATTTATGCCTATTCTACACTGCCTGCGCCATTATATTTGTCATACTTTCTTTCTCGGTAATAGAATCGTATAGATTAAACACCATAATAAATCCTATTACGCAATTCCCAGCGGTAGTAAAATATTTTGCAAGCCAAAAAATAAAATTTCCTCATAACATTACAATTTCAAATCCACAAGGTTCTCTCACTAAAAAAGAATTTCTCGTGGAAAGTTCAGGTTCTTACTGGCTCGACCTAAGAGGTAATAAATTAAAAGTCTCCCTATACCTTGAGAAACCCGACAACTTTACCTTAGAAATCAACAAAGGTGAAACTAATCCTATTGTATTCGACAAGTTCAAAGCAGAAAAATGGATTACTAAATGCATACTCAATCCAGGCGAAGTTTATACCGCAAAAGTTTATACAGATAATAACACTTCATATACTTTAATGATTGAAAGCATCTTACCACTGAAAATTAAGTAACCCTCACAACTTATCTAATCTCTTAAGAAAGTCATTAGCCTCTTTATTCTTAGGAAGTCTAACAATAGCCTCCCTATACCATTTAATTGCTTCGTCTTCTCTTCCCAACTTATATGCGCATCTACCTAACAAAACATAAATAGAGCCCGAATCCGAAATTTTCAAACTATCGAGTAATATTCTATATGCTTCTACATAATTCCCTTTAACAATATAAGCATTAGCCAATCCCTCATATGCAGACAAAGGTGTGAAATGTTTTGAAATAAGTGCTTTGTAATCATCTATACACTCAGTTCCCAATATAAACTTTTTCTCAGCCTGTCTCAATCTGTAATCCGGTATCCACACGCATACTGCAAGAAAAACAACCACCAATATACTTACTACGCCATAAACTCCAGCCACCCCCTTCCACTTCAACCCGCTAACTACCACATAACACTTATCATCTCGCTTCAAATTAGACAAAAACGCCAAATAGGAAAGAGGAACTACCAGTAATATATAGTTGAACGATGAGAGTATCAACCAACATATCCATACTAAACTTGCCCCTCTTTTTATGAACCAGGAAAAATAAAATAACAGTATAACAATCAAACCTAAAATACCAGTTTCCGCAATCCATTCTAAATAATCACAATGAGCATGTAATGTAATAATCTCATTACTATTCTCTAATAATCTTTCACTCGCTTGTGCAGTTAATCCTAAATATAAAGGAGACCAATAATAGTAGTTTCCGAAACTTACCCCCCACGGTAAGTGATTTAAAATCATTTTAATAGAACCGTTATAAATCCACATCCTCACCCAAAAACCTTTATCTTGTAAAGAAAAGGAACTAAGTAATCGTGGTAAAACAACAGGAAAAGTAATCACTATTCCTATAATAACTGCAACCACCAAAAAATATACCTTCCTCCTCCCAGACTCCTCTTTCATAATCCTTGAAAGATAAATCAAAAAAGGAACAAAAAACGCTAACCAAGCAGACCGAGATTGAGTAAGAAACAGCCCCACTACGCCCCAAAAAATGAATAAACCAACCCACAAATATTCTACATTCACATCATCATACCTCTCTAATATCCACAAAATACATATTGACAAATATCCACCAACCAATATTTGATTTCCCATAACAGAATAAACCTGCTCGTAATGCGAAAACAGGGGAAACATCACAGGTAATAGACCAAGATATTGAAAAATAGTAAGTATGGCCACGCTCATACCTGAAATCCATACGGCCCAGAATAAGAACTTCTCGTCAACAATAATCGTATAAAAAAAAGAAACACCTAACCACGCAAGAAATATTAAAGATAATTCTCCCATTTTTATCAATGTTGCCTCAGGCACTTTTGAAAAAGATAAACTAAAAAGACAAACTCCTATCATCGACAAAAAAACAAACAAAATCCTTAAGTCTAATCGTCCAGATTTTTCTTTTAGCAAAAAAGGAACTAACAAAATAACAAACAAACCCAATATAATTTCTTTAGGGTACATAAACGAAGTAAATTGAAAAGAATAAAATAGTGCCGTGAAAATCACCGATAAGAATATAAAAATACGAAGTAACAAACTTCCAATATTGTTTCGATAGGTAAACTCCATATATCACCGTCGGAAGAAAAATTTTTTACATTTTAATATCCCTTAACAACTCGAGAAACTTTTTTTCAATCTCTGATAGTGGAAGACCATGGGGAAATACGCAAAAGAAATTGATTTCAGGAGCATTTTTAATTTGATATATCCTTATTTTCCCTTTCCAGTATCTCGTAACTATTTCAGGAACTATCGAGTATCCAAACCCTTGTGAAACATATTCCATTACCACACTAAAAGAGCCACTATCAATAACACTTTTTGGATAAACTTTCATAAGCCTTAAATAATCCCATACTAATTTCCCTGTTTTAGTATTAGGAGTTATAGAGATAAAAGGAACTCCATTTAACCTATTCCAAATATTCTTGGATTTTCCTAACTTCAATTTATTAGGCAAAACCAATTTCAGTGAAGAGGTATATATAATTTCCTGTTCTAAATCCGATGACTCCACAGGCCCTGTTACTATTCCTAAATTTACCCCCCCATTTAATACCAACGTCTCAACTTCAGCAGAATTTCTCGTAATGACTGAAAGCTGTAGATTAGGGTAAAACTCAAATATTTTCTTGATTACTGAAGGAAGAATGTAGCACGCAAAAGAATCACTCGCACCTATTTTCAACTCTGTTATTGTACCTTTAAGAATCTCACTGAACAACAGATTGTATCTCTTATGAACCCTAAGATAACTTCGAGCAACTTCATAAAACTTCTTCCCTACAACTGTTGGACACCTTTTCTTCCTATCATAAAGGACCAAACCAATTCTCTTTTCTAATTCACCTATCCTCTGGCTTACCGCAGGCTGAGAACGGCCAATTTTTTCACCCGCCTTTGCAAAAGAGTTAGTCTCCACAAGTGCACAATAACATTCCAACAAATCCGCCATAAAATATTCCATAAGTTAACCTTATCGATACTATAAATAAAATTCATTATATTTATACCTAAAGATATGTTATCATACTCTATCATTACAAGAACAAAAATTAAAAGAAGGGAATTCGTATGAGTGATAAAAACAAATCTTCCCTCAGTTATAAGGATGTAGGTGTCAATATAGACAGTGCAAATGAAGCGATAGAAGAAATTAAGGAACTCGTAAAAAGGACTTTCAATGACCAAGTGCTAAGCAACATTGGACTATTTGGAGGGCTATTCCAACTCAATATAGAGGGATACGAAGAACCCGTGTTAGTTTCCAGTATAGACGGAGTAGGCACTAAACTTAAATTAGCAATTATGGCGAACAAACACGACACGGTTGGAATAGACCTCGTCTCACACTGCGTAAACGATATACTTGTACAAGGTGCAAAGCCTTTGTTCTTCCTCGACTACATCGCTATGGGTAAATTAAACCCTAAGGTAATAGTGGAGGTTATAAAGGGGCTTACTATAGGCTGTGGACACGCAGGATGTGCACTTATAGGTGGCGAAACTGCAGAGATGCCCGATGTGTACAAACCTGATGAATATGACCTTGTGGGGACTATTGTAGGCATTGTAGACAAAAAAAAGATCATAGACGGCTCAAAAATCGAAATAGGCGACGTAATTTTAGGCTTAGCATCTTCAGGCTTACATACAAATGGTTATACCCTTGCGAGGAAGATATGCTTCGATATAGCCGGATTAAAATTGCAAGATAAATTCCCTGGGTCCGACAAAACCGTTTATGATGTATTAATGGCTCCTCACACCTGTTACGCTAAAATAATGCAAATTATAATGAAATTAGTAGAAGTACGAGGAATGGCTCATATAACAGG
>CAZZMK010000228.1:0-4842 GCA_964655185.1 uncultured Nitrospirales bacterium
TATATATAATAACCGCATTCTTTAGATAACCAATATAGAAGAGTAGTAGAGTCCAACCCACCACTATACAAAAGCACACACTTTTTTATTTTATTCTCAACCATAAAATTTGTCTCTAAATTTTTATTTATTTTCTTGAAATCCAATCTTTAGTATGATAATATAATTTCCAATACTATATATAGTGTAGCATATATAACACACAACAAATTGTATATAAGGGGCACATTATATGCCACAAGTATTATTACTTCGCATACCTTCTAATCTAAACCAAATTAGAGTATTTCTCCCCATTAGACCTCTTGCTACTATCTCTCAAATGCTACACGAATACAAAATTGATAATGTTATTTATGACTTCGGGAATTTAGCTACGTATAAACAATACTATTATTTTACTCAAAATAAATTCTCTAATAAAAACAATCCTATCTATAAATTTTTAGACTCTTTCTTCTCCAAAAGAGTAAACAGTACTCAAGGAGAGGAAAAATATCTTGAATGGGTTTTGCTTTCTATTGAGATTAATCAAAACACAAGATGTATCTTATTTTGGATAGAAAATAGGGAAGACCTGAAATTAGCAAGAAAAGTTGCCTCTCGAATAAGAAAAAATCATTCAGGAAGTAATATTACCTTCGTGGGATTAGGAGATTACATAAAATTTGCCGGTCCATATATTTTGCCATATATTCCAGAGTTTGATTGCTTAATATTAAATCATTGGGAAACCTCAATTGTCTCTCTTTACAAAAGTCTCGAATTTAGCAAGAACCTCTCCACCGTGCCTAATTCAGCATTTATAGTTGGCAATACCATTTCGCTTGGTCCACACCAAAGTATTTTAACCTTAGATGATCTTCCAATACCTACTTATGACTCTTACCACGTAATTTTTGAAAACGAAAAAATAAAAGTTTTTACCATAGAAAGTTCTCGAGATGGCTTTGTAACTTATGCGGAGCCCAAATCTCTAAGACCTAAAATCTGTTCAACCTCTGCCAGAATGTTACAAGAAATAGCATTTTTAAGAAAAAAATTTAACTCCCTGTGTTTCCATATATCAGGTGAAACATCTACCTCTTCA
The DNA here is from genome assembly GCA_964655185.1 of uncultured Nitrospirales bacterium. Taxonomy (GTDB): domain Bacteria; phylum Hydrogenedentota; class Hydrogenedentia; order Hydrogenedentales; family Hydrogenedentaceae; genus Hydrogenedens. The sequence continues at coordinate 1,091 of CAZZMK010000228.1, forward strand.
GAAGTTCAATTGTTTGCTATGAATCTAATTAAAGCCCCCTTCTACATATACTATACTCGAGAACTAAATTGCCTCGAGATAGAAGGAGACCTTGTACCTACCCTTAGCCTTTCTGGTGGGAAGGGAATAGAGGTTAAACTCCCCACTGGTAGTCAAAGATTACTCTCCAATTTCTATGGAATCATGAGAACGATAAGTTCTCTTGAAGGTGCCTTATCCGCTTTTTCTTCATCTCAGATTTATACCTCTATAAATTGTTCTTATCCATCTCCTGAGGATGATAGACATACATTTGCGGAAACCCTTAGGTTGGTCCAGAGAGTTAAACCTGATATGGTAAAGGTTTCACCGGTATGGCTTTGGCCCGATTCCACTTGGTGGGAAAATAGAATTGCTTTGGGTTTCAATGTAGACACTGATGATTACCTAAAATGGTTAAGTGGTGAAAACTCGAACTTTAACTACCTTTCTTGGAGACCGTACCCACAAAATTTATTAGAACAAGAAATTGCAAAACTTAAAATTCACTGTGGTGGAGATGTAATATTTGCGCTTATTAACGAACTCTTACAAATTTCCAAGAGCCAAAAAGGTTTCAGGCAAGTATTACAAGAAGCCCTTTCTGCCTCAGAGCCAGAAGTCTTGGAAGATATAATTGTTCAATTCAATAGGTGGATGAGCAAGAAAATATCGGAAGAAGAGTGGACTGCTCGCAGAACAGGAAACTATCGAGCAGTTGCTAACTAATAGGAGTTTTAGTATGGGCGTAACAGTGGTAGGCTCTGTCGGATTGGATTCTGTCGAAACTCCTTACGGCAAAACTGAATTAGAGTTAGGCGGTGCCGCAATATACTTTTCTCTTTCCGCATCATTTTTTACTAATGTCAATCTTATAGGGGTTGTTGGTGAAGACTTCCCTGATGATTATATAAACGCCTTACTTAATAGAGGCATTAATCTGGACGGATTGCAAAGATTGCCAGGCAAAACCTTCAGATGGCGTGGAAGGTATCACAAAGATATGAACAATAGAGACACATTAGAAACGCAATTAAATGTATTTGAGAATTTTAAGCCTATAATTTCAAAAGAAATTGCTCTCGAACCTTACTTATTTCTCGCTAACATTCATCCCGCATTACAACTTGATGTTCTGAAGCAAACATACCCCAAGTTTATCGGCATGGATACAATGAATCTCTGGATAAACACCACTTCCGATTTACTACAAGAAGTCCTTGCCCGAGTAAATATACTTTTTATTAATGACTCTGAGGCAAAAGAATTATCCGGCGAAGAAAATATAAAGAAAGCCAGTTCCGCTATCCTCGCTTCAGGACCTGAGGCTCTTGTAATTAAGAAAGGTGAGCATGGAGCCATACTTTTCCTCGACGACGGAGAGTTCTTTGCTCTCCCCGCATTTCTGCTCGAGGAAGTGATAGACCCTACAGGAGCAGGTGATAGTTTCGCGGGAGGCTTTATGGGCTACATTGCTTACAGAGATAGATATGATACCCAGACCTTAAAAGAAGCGGTAGTAGTAGGAACAGTTATGGCTTCATTTACTTGTGAGTCATTCGGTCCAAAAAAATTACTTGAAATAACTATAGATGACATAAAAACCAGATGTGAAAAATTCATCCAGCAAACTCAATTAGAATCCTACCCCTTGCTCCCAAATACCCAAGAGTAGAACTCGTATTGCTCTTTTTATTTGCTCAATATAAGCCTACTTAATAAACTTGTTCACTACTTTTTCAAGCATTTCCTTAATTTCTTTAAGCCTCTTTGGAGTCTCTGCTTCCGCACGCATTACAAGTTTCGGAGATGTGTTTGATGCTCTAATCAACCCCCATCCATCAGGAAATTCTACCCTTGCTCCATCAATGGTAATTACTTCAAACCCTTGCTCCTCGAAGTAGTCAATTATTTTCTTTACTACCTCAAATTTCTTTTCATCTGCACAAGGAATGTCTAATTCTGGTGTGGCTGGCTTTCTAGGCACAGTTTTTAGAAGTTCACTAAGAGGTTTATCCTCTTTACTGATAAGTTCTAATAATCTGCACGCTGAGTATATCGCATCATCAAAACCATACCATCTGTGCTTGAAGAATATATGTCCACTCATCTCACCCGCAACTTCTGCTTTTAGTTTTATCATCGCCGCCTTAATATGTGAGTGCCCCGTCCGCCACATTACTGGATTTCCACCAGCCTTCTTGATCTCCTCATACATAACCCTTGAACACTTCACCTCACCTATAATTGTTGCACCGGGCTTTTCCTTCAATATATCCCTTGCAAACAATACAAGAAGTTGGTCTCCAGCGAATATTTGACCCTTTTCATCACAACCGCCCAGCCTATCTACATCCCCATCGAAGGCAATTCCCACATCTGCCTTATACTTCTTTACAGTTCTGATTAAATCTTTTAAGTTTTCTTCTTTTGTAGGGTCAGGATGATGATTTGGGAATCTACCATCCACTTCGCAATAAAGCGGAATTACCTCACAACCCATTTTTTCGAATAAAGGCACCGCAACAACACCTCCGACACCATTTCCCGCATCTACTACTACTTTAAGTTTCTTCTTTAGTTTCACATCCTTCAAAATTCTCTTTTCATATTTAGGCACTATATCGGTTTTGGTGATTGTTACATCTTTTTTCCTAACAGGGTATTCCCCTTTTTCTACAAACTTTCTAAATTCTTGGATTTGCTCACCATATATAGTCGTTTTACCAACGCCTACTTTCAACCCATTATATTCTCCTGGATTATGACTTGCAGTAATCATAAATCCACCATCCACGTCCATAGTGTTCATAGCAAAATATGTCAGTGGCGTTGGTACCTCGCCTATATCAATAACATTCATTCCCCCCGATGTTACTCCTTCAATTAAAGCCCAACTAAAACTCTTACTACTTATTCTCCCATCCCTTCCAACTACAACAGTATTGGTTTTAATAGCCTTTTTTGCTTTCATAAACGATACATACGCTTTACCAATTCTCTCCATTATCTCTTCAGTCAAATCTTTACCCGCAATTCCTCTTATATCGTACTCTCTGAAAATGTTAGGATTTATGTTCATACTGCTACCTCCTATTAAAGTTCAAAGTTATTATTTTAAACTTTTGACCATCTTTCTGCAAAAGACTTAATAAACTCAATCGCTTTCTCAATGTTCTCCTCTCTAATATTAAATATCTTGTCATCTAAATGATTTTTGTACGAAGGCAAACCATTTTCACCCAGCCCAGTCAAAGTAAAAGAATCATAACCATGAGCGAGCAAGATAAATGAAGATGTAGGATAACTAAGAGATTTCGCTTCAGGTAAACCAAATTCTTTCCTTAAATTTTCTAAAAATAACCTGAGTTTTTTGCTTATTCCAAAACTAAGGATAAAATGTTCTTCGGTCACTACATGCAATTCTCCACATCCTATACCTTCTAGATTAATGAACAAAGTCCTATCTTTCGGTAGCCTATTTCTTTTTATAGCCTCTCTCAACCCTGCCATCCACGAAGCGTGAGCACCAGTGAAAATAAAAAACACATTTGTATTCTCAAGAGGATTTTGTGAAAAATGTTTTACTAAAGCAAGTGCTCCTGCTACACCCGATGCATTAAAATTTGCACCGCGCGTTTCTACTCCTTCCATAGAGCATAAAAATGCTATCAAACCATATAAACATAAATATCCACCACAGATTAAAATGATGGTTCTTAATATCTTATCTT
>CAZZMK010000229.1:0-5827 GCA_964655185.1 uncultured Nitrospirales bacterium
TATATAAAAACAAAAATTTAACTTTCAGTAGGAGGTAAGTATATGACAATTGAGAGATTATTGAGACTTATTGCAGGCTCGTTTATTTTAATTTCTCTTGGCTTATCTTATATTCATCATCCTTATTGGTTGTTCTTTACAGCCTTTGTGGGACTTAATCTATTCCAGTCTGGAATAACTAACTGGTGCCCAATGATGTGGTTCTTGGAAAAACTCGGGTTTAGGCACGGGTGAATCCTTTCATACTAATGTTATAATTAATCATCACGCTTAATACAAAAGCAAGGAGGAGAAGTAATGAATCCTGGGTTAAAAATGATAGAACTCTCAGTAAAATATCCTAAAACTACTATTACTCTCACCTCTCTTATTACTGTACTCATTATTGCAATTGTGGCTATATCCAATTTAACAACTTATCTGCCCCTCGTGCCCAAAATCCAGGTAGACACAGACCCTGAAAATATGCTTAGGAAAGACGAGCCAGTTAGAGTCTTTCACAATGAAATGAAAAAACAATTTACAATATACGAAATTGTAGTTTTAGGTGTGGTTAATGAGAAACACCCGCAGGGTGTATTTAATGCAGACACATTAAACAAAATTTACCAGTTAACTGAATATGCAAAAACTCTTCAGTGGCAAAATCCCAAGGACCCAAACTCTTATGATGGTGTAATACCCCCGGAGATAATCGCTCCATCTACTGTGGACAATGTCGAACAAGGTGGAATTGGCGAGGTCCGATTTGAATGGTTGATGCCTACACCCCCTAAAAACGATGAAGAGGCTTTAGAAATAAAGAAAAAAGCAGAGAAACTTCCTTTCCTGAAAAATACCCTTATTTCCGAAGATGGTAAAGCAATAGCCCTCTATATCCCTATCACAGCAAAAAACCAAAGTTATAGAGTTAGCAAAGCACTTGAGGAAAAGATTTCACAGTTCAAAGGTGATGAAAAATACTACATAACAGGACTCCCCGTCGCTAACGACACATTCGGTGTGGAAATGTTTAAACAAATGGCTATCTCTTCACCCCTTGCTATGATTGTTATATTTATATTAATGCTCTATTTCTTCAGAAAGATTATACTCATTCTATCTCCATTAATCGTTGCGATAATGACTACCATCTGGACTATGGGCCTTTTAGTCCTCTCAGGAAACACCGTTCACATAATGAGTTCTATGATACCTGTATTCATAATGCCTATCTCAGTCCTCGATTCAATCCACATCATATCCGAATTCTTTGAAAAATACACTAAAAACAGGAAGAGGGAAGAAATAGTTTTAGAGGTGATGAATACGCTCTTCTATCCGATGTTATACACTTCTCTAACTACTTTCGCAGGCTTTGCTTCACTTGCTCTCACTCCAAACCCACCAGTACAAATATTTGGAATATTTGTAGCCATAGGTGTAGCAATTGCATGGCTTCTAACAATGACATTTATCCCTGCCTATGCAATGGTACTATCCGACAAGAAACTTGAGAATTTCGGAAGTAGTGCATACAAAAAGTCGTCGGAGGAAGAGGAACATTCTTTCCTTGCAAAATCACTCTATGCCCTCGGGAAGTTTACTTATAAATACTACAAACCGATTTTATTAGCCACTGCCATACTCACAGTAGTTGCAATCTACGGAATAACATTGATAGAGGTTAACGACAATCCTACCCGCTGGTTTAAATCTACGCACAAAATCAGAATTGCTGACACAGTCTTGAACAAACATTTCGGTGGTACATATATGGCTTACCTGGCATTAAGGTCGGACGAAAGCCAATTTTCTTTCGACAAATACAAAGAAGATTTTAAGAAAAGGCTTGCCAATTGGTTAAAAGAAAATGGGATGAATGAAACAAAAATTAGTGAAATTGTTAATAAAGTTTACAACGAATTTCTCAATTTACACAAACAATCAAACGATAGTGAATTAAAATCAACACTTGAATCACTTCGTAATTGGTGTGAGGAACAACTTAACAATGCAAATACCGAAAATCAGGACGATTGGGACTTAGCAGAAAGATTTATCGGGTTAGAACTTCAGAGAAGTGAGATATTCAAACAACCAGAAATGCTTCACTACATTGAAAAAATAAATGATGCGATGTTAAATACAGGTATTGTGGGTAAAACAAATTCATTACCTACTTTAGTCAAAACTGTCCACAGAGAATTAATGGGAGGAGACGAATCTGAATACAGAATACCAGATTCCTCAAAAGCAGTTGCTCAATGCATAATCACATACGAAGGAAGCCATAGGCCTCAGGATATATATCACTTCGTAACTCCAGATTATAAATCTGCAAGTATATGGGTACAGTTAAAAAGTGGAGATAACAAAGATATGACCAAAGTAGTTGAAGCGGTTGATGAATTTATTAAACACAATCCACCTCCATTTCCTGTAAAACATGACTGGCACGGACTTACATATATAAACGTAGTTTGGCAAAAGAAAATGGTTATAGGTATGTTAGAAGCCTTCCTGGGCTCATTTTTAGTAGTCCTTGCAATGATGATAATCCTTTTCAGGTCAGGTCTATGGGGCTTACTAAGTATGATTCCTCTCACTATTACAATTGGAGCAATTTACGGTGCCATTGGTCTAATTGGCAAATATTACGACATGCCAGTAGCAGTTCTATCTTCACTTACGCTTGGTCTCGCGATAGACTATGCAATTCACTTCCTTGCAAGAGGTAGGATGGCTTACAATGAAACAGGTTCGTGGGAAAAAGCACACATGATTGTATTTGGAGAACCCGCAAGAGCGCTATATAGAAATATAATTGTTATAGCCTTAGGTTTTACCCCACTCTTATTTGCTCCATTGGTCCCCTACATAACAGTAGGCACATTTATGGCGTCCATTATGCTTCTTTCCGGAGTAGGTACTTTGGTAATACTCCCTGCACTCGCAAAACTATTTGAACCACTACTATTTCCAAAAACAAGATTTTGTAGCATTACCTGTACCTGCAATACTTGCATTGTCACGGGAATCACTATAGTAGGAGCAGTAGCACTAAACGTCTATCAATTCCTAAATATAGGGTGGACGACATTGAGTTGGGTCTCCCTAATCGCAATATTGATTTTGTCAATATTCTGTTTCATTGCCTCAAAAAGAAATCAATGCAAACCATGCATAGAAGAAAATAACAACAACTAATAGAAGGATAAAAACTATGAACCCCATGAAAAGATTTTTCCCTGTAGTCCCCGTAATTGTTGCAATAGCGTTAATTGCACCAACTGCCTTCTCACAAGACCTCACAGATGTAAATGAAATTGTAAAAAAAGCCAACCACTCCGCTTACTATAAAGGCAAGGATGGTAGAGCAAAAGTAAAAATGACTATCAAAGATGCCCAAGGCAGAGAAAGAAATCGAGAACTTACTATCCTTCGGAAGAATATGGATGATAAAGATGAAGAACAGAGATTTTATGTGTATTTCCACCAGCCAGCAGATGTGAGAGACACTGTATTTATGGTCCACAAACATGTTGGTAAAGACGATGATAGATGGCTTTACTTACCTGCACTCGATGTAGTCAAAAGAATCGCCGCCTCAGATGAAAGAACAAGTTTTGTTGGTTCACACTTCTTCTACGAAGACGTTTCCGGTAGAGGAATAGAGGAAGATAATCATGAACTCATCGAAACCACCCAAAACTTCTATGTATTGAAAAACACACCGAAGAATCCACAATCAGTAGAATTCGATTCTTACAAAGTATATGTACACAAAGGCACTTTCCTGCCAATAAAGGCAGAGTATGAAAAGAATGGAAAAGTTTACAGGGTAATGGAAGCATTAGAAGTGAAAGAAATTCAAGGCTACCCTACAGTAGTTAAAATGAAAATGAGTGACACAAACATCGGTGGTGAAACTATCCTTGAATATTCTGATGTGAAATATGATATTGGCTTATCTGATGACATTTTTACAGAAAGATATCTCAGAAAACCACCCAGAGAATACCTAAAATAATGTACCCTCTCTTATAGCATCTCACCTCCTTACCTTGGCGTGGCAAATACAACTCTTGCCACGCCTATATTCTTATTTTCTATCTAATATATGAAACAAAAATATCAGAAATGTTATCATTTTATAGCAAATCTAAAACTATCCGAAACAGCCACTTAACTAATAAACATAAATAGGTATTATTAAGCATGGTAAGAACAAGAATAGCACCATCCCCATCGGGTTTCCTTCACATAGGAACTGCAAAAACTGCATTATATAATTGGTTATTTGCAAAGAAACACGGAGGAAAATTCATCCTTAGATTAGAGGATACCGATGCAGAAAGAACTGACGAACAATATGTGCAAGGAATGTGCGAAGGATTCAAATGGTTAGGAATCGAATGGGATGAAGGACCGCCATTTGGCGATATTCCCGAAAAAGGCGAGTATGGACCCTATAGACAAAGCCAACGAAAAGAAATTTACCTAAAGGAAGCATATCGCTTACTTGAAGAAGGTAAGGCTTATAAATGTTTCTGCTCGAAAGAGGTTTTAGAACAATATAAAGACGAAACAGGAAACCTGTACTATCCGGGCTTTTGCAGAAATTTAACACCTGAACAAATTAGAGAAAAAGGAAATGCTCCATACGTAATTCGTTTTAAAGTACCTGAAGGCGAAACTATCGTAGAAGACCTAATCCAAGGCACTGTAAAATTCAATAACAAACAGTATGATGACTTTATCATATTAAGAGCAAATGGCGACCCTGTTTTTCATCTTGCAGTGGTAGTAGACGATATATACATGAAAATAACCCACGTAATCAGAGGTGATGACCATTTAACCAACACTCCAAGACATATAATGTTATTCAAAGCACTTGGTGCAGACCTTCCTAAATTTGCTCACCACCCTCTCGTCCTTGACGAACAAGGGCGTAAATATAGCAAAAGAATGCGCGGTGCTAATGTGTTAGATTGGAGAGATGATGGTTATCTCCCAGAGGCTATAATAAACTATGTTGCTCTTTTGGGTTGGACATCAGGTGAAGAAAATAAGGAGTTTTACACTCTACAAGAACTACTCGAAAAATTTTCACTTGAACGCATTAGTAAATCAGCATCAAGATTTGACAGAAGAAAATTAGAATGGCTAAATGGCCTCCACATAAGACACCTACCCCCAGAAGATTTAAGAGATAGAATAATACCCATCCTCCAAAAACACGGATTTGATACATCCACAAAATCACAAGAATGGCTAACAAAACTCGCTATTATTTGTCAAGAAAAACTACCAACATTAAATAGAATAGTATTTCTCTCCGATTTCTTCTTCAAAGAAATAGAAACTTATGAGCCAGAAGGCGAAAAGAAATGGTGGTCCCAACCTGATGTCGTAATATCCCAATTCAATAAGGTTATAGAAAAACTTGAAAAAGTTACTCATTGGGACCACGACAATATTAAAAAAGCATTTGAAGAAATTTCAGCAAGTGAAAATATAAAGATAGGCAATCTAATCAATCCAGCAAGGTTAGCACTTACAGGCAAAACAGTTGGACCTGGTTTCTTCGAATTAACTGAACTTCTCGGAAAAGAAAAAACTTTGGAAAGGCTAAAAAAAGCAATAGACTATTTAAAAAATAAAGGAGATAAGTTATGAAATACATTGTTGGAGTTGACCTTGGCGGAACAAATATTAAAGTAGCAATTGTTTCGGAAGAAAAGAAGATTATCAACAAGACCAACGTCCCTACACCCGTCCACGATTCACCTACCCCTGTATTAGACAAAATGGCTGAAACTCTCCTGTCTCTTATTAAAAA
>CAZZMK010000230.1:0-7487 GCA_964655185.1 uncultured Nitrospirales bacterium
CCCGTTGTTGCATCGAGAACTAATAATACTTCGTGAGGGGCATCAGGTAATCTTTTCTTGATGACTCTACAAACTTTTTTAAGTTCTTCCATTAGATTTACCTTAGTATGAAGTCTACCCGCAGTATCTATAATTACATTATCTACCTTCCGTGCTATACCTGCATCAACCGCATCATAGGCAACTGCGGCTGGGTCCGAACCTTCCTTATGCTTTATTAGTTCTGCTCCACTTCTTTTACTCCACACCTCAAGTTGTTCAATTGCAGCAGCCCTAAATGTATCTCCTGCACCTAATATCACCTTTTTACCTTCTCTAACTAATAAAGCAGATATTTTCCCCGCGGTAGTAGTTTTTCCTGTCCCATTTACCCCTACTATTAGAGTTACATGAGGAGGATTTGGTGCTTCCCAATTAATGTCAGAATCTTTCGAAGTCAATATCTCATACATAATTTTCTTTAACAAAGGGAGTAATTTTTCCGCTTCCGTGATACCTTCTTTCTTTACTTCTTCTTTCAATCTTTCTATTAAATACATTGTTGTACTTACGCCTATATCAGCCTCTATAAGAATTTCTTCCAATGAATTATAGACATCCTCACTTATCTTAGGATAAAGTAAGAATATATTTTTAATTCCTTCAGTCAAGGCATTTCTGGTCTTTATCAGTTTCTGTTTCAAATTTGAAAAAAATGTCATTTTGAACATAAATAAAACCTTTCAATGTAGAGAATTCGCCGACTTAATAGTAGATTTAAGCCAAAATATAAAACGAGGTGATGAGAATTATGGTAGTTTGAAGGCATAGAATTCAAAATTGCCATCTACTCTTTCATATCCCCCGTAGCCTTCATATCTACCATCTTCTCTCTTCGAAACTATTCCTGAAACAGCACCTCTTACACCTCCCCACTCGCAACTGGCCCTATCCCATGAGGTCACATACCTATGCTCCTGCTTGCGTGCAATGCCTCTAATTTGAGCGCCATTATCAAGAACAGCAGAGAACATATACTCATCATTACTATTGTACGGCTTTACGATGGCCTTCCCAACAGGTACAAAGTTATTTTCCTCGTTTCTAACGGCAAGTACATAAACCCCTTCTATATTTTCCGAATTTACAGGTTTCTGGAGAACAGAATAAATTTGGTTACTTGCAATAACTTGATTTCTTAAGTCCTCAGTCAAAGCATTCAACTGCCTTCCTATCCTACCTGACCACATATCATCTGAAGAATAAACCACTTCTGAAGAACCTACGAGCCATAACATAATCCTATCCGCATTGAACCCTGCTATAACTATAACTATTGCCCCTACCAAAGTTATAATTCCAAGCATCATTCTTCTGGTGCTTGGAAGTTCTTCACCCAACTGCAGTTGTTGCTCAGCCTGCATTCTAAGTCTCTTCTGGTCGCGAAGATTGTTCCCGCAGTTTTTGCATATTAATGTACCCTCAGGATTTACTGTCCCACACTGAGCACAAACCGCATCAGCATCTATTCTATGAGCGGGAGAAACATTATAATCGTCAAGAGGTTTTCTCATACATTATTTCCTACACAAATAATTTCATGAAACTACTTACCTTTTTATTCAGTCTCATTTTTGACATATATTTTTATATTTATGTAATATTTTTATACTTTTGTCAGGTGTTTTTCAATATAGAAAGGGTTTTAATATGAAAAAATTTTTGTTCACATCAACACTATTATTTTTAATTAATTCAGGAATAGTTTACAGTGAAGAGCCTACTTATGCAGAGAAACTTGGTTGGGAGAAAGGGAGTAGAGTACTAATCTTCCATATCGACGATGTAGGATTATGCCACGGAGCCAATAAGGCATCGATAGAAGCACTCACTAATGGAATTGCAACTTCTTGTAGTGTAATGATGCCTTGTGCATGGGTTGATGAGTTTGCAAAAGCAAGGAAAAAGAATCCTCATTGGGATGTAGGACTTCATCTTACACTTACTTCAGAATGGGACAACTATAGATGGGGACCTGTTTCCGGTTTTCAACAGGTTCCAGGACTGGTTGACGAAACTGGGTATATGTGGGATAGTGTTATAAGCGTAGTCACCAGCGCTAAACCGGAAGAAGTAGATAGAGAGATAAGGGCGCAGTTGGCTTTGGCGGAGAAAATGGGATTAAACCCTAACCATTTAGACAGCCATATGGGCACATTATTCGCCCATCCCGATTTCATTGAAAAATACATAAATCTGGGGATAGAAAAGAAGATTCCTATTCTTTTCCCCGGAGGACACATGCAATACTTATCCAAAGAACTGCCCTTGCCTCGAGAAAAAGTTAAAGAATATGCAAAAAGAATATGGGAAGGTGGATTACCATTAGTTGACGATATAATTACATTCACTTATGACTGGAAAACAGAAGACAAATTAGAGTTAATGAAAAAAACACTAATTGAAATGAAACCAGGCATAACTGAAGTAATCCTGCATTGTGCAATTCCAACTGAGGAATTCCCTCATTTCACTCAATCTGCCACTACCCGAAAAGGCGACTATTTGCTCGCAATAAATCCAGACTTCAAAGAATTCCTTAAAGAAAACAACTTTATTCTCACTAATTGGCGGGAATTAATGGAGAGGAGAAGCAAAATTAAAGAGTAATTACACGAGATTTATTTGCTTCTTCAATTCCTCCTTAAACTGAGGAAAAGATTCCTCATAATTCCGTGGGAACCCAAAGAAAATACTTGATGAGCCTAAGACAAGAATATTTGCACCCATTCTAATCAATTTGGCTGAATTAACAGGATTAATATTACCATCTACTTCTATTTCTATTGGCATTTCTTCATACCTAATCTTTTGAGATAAAATCTTCACTCTTTCAAAAGTTTGCGGAAGTATTTTTTGCCCTGCATATCCAGGCTCTACACCCATAATTAGGACTCGCTCTGTTGAAGGCAATAAGTATTCAAGTTCAACAAGCGGTGTGATAGGGTTTATTGCTATTCCGGGTTTCATCCCAAGTTCACGAATCTGATTTAGTACTCTATGAGGATGCAAGCAGGCTTCCAGATGAATAAAAACACCTGAACATTTTAAATCTGCGAGTCTCTTTAAGTACCTTTCCGGTCTATTTACCATTAAATGTGCCCAACAAGGGAGCGATGTTATCTGTTTTGCCAACTTAATAAAATCGAATCCAAGAGTAATATTAGGAACGAAACAACCATCCATAATGTCGAAATGCAATTCATCAATCCCGATGCCTTCTAACACTTTAAACTCGCGCTCAAGATTTCCTAAATCAAGGCACATAACGGACGCAGAAAACTTCACATTTTCGAAATATTGTTGGGATGAAAGCATAAGATTACTACTCTCCAATCTTTCTTATAGAATTTAAGAAAGTTTTTACTTCTGCTAAAATCGGCATTGATGGTTGTGCACCAAACTTCATACACGCAAGAGCACCTACCGCATTTGCAAATATTAATATTTCGTCGAGACTTGCCTTGCCCCAGGCAAACGCCAACCCTGCGGTAAACGCATCACCTGCGGCAGTGGTATCTACTGCTTTTATCTTAAACCCAGGTACATATAACTCTTGAGAATCATCTGCATAATAACAACCTTTTGCCCCAAGTTTTAATATAACTGCTCGAACGCCCTTTTTTAACAGAGAATTGGCACATTTCCGAAATTCTTTCTTCGTCGTAGGTTTTATACCAACCAGAAACTCGGTTTCCGTTTCATTTGGAGAGATTATGTCAATGTACGGAAAGATTTTTTCAGAAATTGCTCTCGGAGGTCCTGCATCTACTATAGTAATCAAGCCTTTTTCTTTCGCTAAAAATAATCCTGCTTCAACTGTTTCAGGAAGAAGTTCAAGTTGGGTTAGATAGACATCTTTACCTTCAAAGTGCCTTTTGTTTTTCACCAAATCTTCCGGTAGTAATTTATAGTTTGCTCCAGGAATCACTACAATACTATTTCTCCCCTCATCGTCCACAAAAATGAGTGCAGTTCCTGAAGTCTCTCCAGCGACCGTCTTTACCGCACTGACTACAATTCCTTCTCGAGTAAAATTTTGCTTCATCAACTTCCCATAATGGTCTCCACCTACAGCGGAAATAAATTCTACGGACGCCCCAATCCTTGCTAATGCTACTGCCTGATTCGCTCCCTTCCCCCCAAACACGACTGACATAGAGTTTCCTCTTAGAGACTCACCATCTTTTGGCAAACGAGGCACCCTGGCTACAATGTCAACATTAGCACTACCTACGACTAATGCTCTCTGGGGCTTTTTAGAAAGAGAATTTATCCATTCAAACATAAGAAAAGCCTTCTAATCTTTCTGGTCTAATTTCCACGCTCGGACAAAATTTTTAAATGAGCGGTCATAAGTTTTCTCTGCATCCGGTGGGAAACAACAACCGGGCAGTTGTTGCTTTTTCAGATGATATTGCAGACATTCACAGCATATGCCGTGTCTCGGACAACCTGGATAAGAGCAAGTGCAGAAAGACTTATTCTTCTCTTGATTCTTGCACTCATTTGCCATAGCAAATCCTCCCTACCGTTAATGGTTAATTCCTTCTATGTATTTTTTTCTATAATATTCTTTGAACTCACCTTCTTTAATCTTTCGCCACCACCATTCATTTTCTTTATACCATTTCACAGTACGTTCCATTCCCTCTTCCCACGAGACCAATGGTTTCCATCCAAGTGCCCTTATCTTGTCGGAATTCATAGAATACCTCTTATCGTGACCAGGTCTATCTGGAATCCATTGAATCAAAGATTCGTCTTTCCCTGTCAATTCTAAAACTTTTCGAGTAACCTCTATATTCTGTTTTTCAAACCCAGCAGAGATGTTGTATATCTCCCCTATCTTACCGTTTCTCATTACTAAATCAATCGCTCTACAATGGTCATCAACATACAGCCAATCTCTTACATTGTATTCTCCGCCTTTGTACAATGGCAAAGGTTTATTTTCAAGAGCGTTGGTAATAAAGAGGGGCAACACCTTTTCAGGATATTGGTAAGGTCCATATGTATTACAACCCCGCGTGATTACTACTGGCAACCCAAAAGAATGATAGAAAGCCATCCCCATAAGTTCACCTGCGGATTTAGATGCACTATACGGATTTCTCGGATTTATAGGGTCTGTTTCCAATGCAGAGCCGATTTCCCTACTACCATATACTTCATCAGTAGAAATTAAAACTATCTTTTTTACATTTTTCTCTTTCGCTACTGACAAAAGTTGATAAACCCCCTCTATATTAGTTTTAAGAAAATCTATCGCATTGCTCATCAAACTCCTATCAACATGTGTCTCCGCTGCAAAATTTACTACATACTCGCATCCTTCCATTGCTTCAGAAACAGTTTTAGCATCGCATATATCTCCGTGGATAAACTTGTATCTTTGCTCATCAATACCTCTCAAATTATCGAGATTACCCGCATAAGTAAGTTTATCAAGATTAACTATATATACATCCTTATACCATGCAAGCATATTCCGCACAAAGGCTGAGCCAATAAAACCTGCACCACCCGTTACAAGAATTCTTTCCATATCACTCCTTTCCTCTTCTCGAAACATAATCTTTTAATGCCATATCCCAACTTCGGATAGGATGACCTAATAACGAACTCAACTTACTATTATCCAGGACTGAGTAGGCTGGTCTATTTGCAGGAGTAACAAACTTAGTTCTGGAACAGGGTTCAATCGACTTATCTATACCCATTAGTGAGAAAGCCTCCTTAATAAAGCGGTACCTTGAACATTCCCCGCTGTTGGTAGCATGATACAAACCATAAGCCTGAGTTTTCACAATCTCTTTAGTAATATTGGCGAGGTCAAGAGTATAGGTTGGCGAACCTATCTCATCTTCTGATACTTCCAATTTATCCTTTGATTCTGCAAGTTTCACCATCTTCTCAATAAAATTATTACCCCCAGGACCATATAACCAAGCGGTTCTTAATATATAATGTCTTGGATTAGCCACTTGAGTTGCGTGTTCACCAGCAAGTTTAGTTCTCCCGTAGACATTCAATGGATTTGGCGGGTCATCTTCCTTATATGGCTTTCTTTGCATACCGTCAAAAACATAGTCTGTACTGTAATACACAATAGGAACTTTCCACTCATTTGCGAGGTCCGCAACTAAACGGGCTCCTACTTCATTCACTAAGAACGCCTGGTCTATTTCTTCTTCCGCCTTGTCCACATTGGTATATGCTGAGGCATTAATTACAAGGTCTGGTGGCTCTTTACTTAGTAACGAATAAACTATAGAAGGATTCGTAATATCGAACTCTGGTAAGTCGAAACCTTCAACCTGATACTCACTTTGAAATACTTTAACTAATTCTCTACCTAACTGACCCTTATAACCAAATATATATACACGCATAACAATTTCCTTAAAATTTATGAAGTTTTTTAAGTTTATTCACTTGCGTCTATATTGAACTCCATTCGTTCTCTAATTTTCTTAAATTCCAATATCACCATTTTAGTCTTATTTGCCACTGAAGGGTCAAACTCATATAACATTTCACATTGTTTTAAAGCCTGTTCAAAATTTCCCAGTTCCGTCAAAACCTGGATATAGAAAAATCTCGCAGGATATAAATCGGGATTTGTCTTAATGAAATTTTGCAAGTCATCCGCTAACTCTTCCAACCTTTCACTTTCATATGCGGACCTAAATTTCTTAATCTCAGCATAAGTAAATCCATTTCTCTCAATATATTCCTTTATAACCGAAAATATTGGCGGAAGGGGTAGGACCAAATATAATAGCCAAAACTTACCAACACCTCCTAACAAGGTTTGAACAATAACAAACACCGTAATTAAACAAAACAGCACAAAACTTACTGCTAAACTCATAATAATAGCCTTCCTATACGGCTTAGAGCGATACCAGGCGGGACATATTCGCAGAGGCACCTCATTAGATTTGCTTAGGTAGTTCTGAACTTTGTGTATCTGACTAATCAACTCGTCCAATTTCTGCCGAGTGTCAGGCTTTACCCAAAAAGAAAACTTCTCATTTCTAAGGCCGTACATTATAGAAAATCTCACTGCGGGTCTATTGGGCAAAAACAAAAGTATCCCCCTAATTCCGACAATCAAGGATAGCCAGAACATTAAAAAAAGTGGTACAACCCAGAACAAATCGCTCTTCACAAACAAGGAATGATATTGCTTCCATAAACTTAAAGGCAAAAAGAATAAAAAAGCCACCATCAACCCAATTATACCCTCCCAAAGCCGACGCAAATCTCTACTTTCAAACTTTGTAATTTCTAAAATTTCCACAGGCACATAGTACATAATGCTTGAAACCCATGTTTCCTTTTTGACCAACAATATACTTCCTTTAAGTTGGAGAGAAAAATTTCCTGGTATATTTACCTGACTAAAACTGATAAAAGAATTTCCCATTTAAACTATCCTA
>CAZZMK010000231.1:0-12756 GCA_964655185.1 uncultured Nitrospirales bacterium
AAATAACCAAAACTATATATATAGAATATCATCATAATAAAATAAAAAGGAACTAAGTTATGAAAAATTTTAAGTACATTATACTTTTCCCAACACTCGTTTTTTGTTTAATTTACTCATTTACAGTATTTTCTCAAGAACTTAGTCAATCCCCTACACCTCCCAAAAATGATGAGAATCAGCCCGCTAAGGAATCAAGCGAGGAGTCAGAATCACAAATGGAATCCGAAACCTCTCAATCAGAAGAAGGATATACAAATCTTCAGGGCGACATTATAACCCTAAAATCGGGTAAAAAAATGTATGGCGTTCAGGTATTGAGAGAACTCCCGGACAAAATAGAAGTCCAAGTTAAAGAAGGAATGGAACCATTAGTACTTCCAAGAAGACTTATTCAATCAATCCAATATGATAATATAGACCCTCTTAGGTCTAAGATTTTCCAAGAAGTTCAAGGGCAATCGAAAAACGAAGGGGTAATACCCGGCGAAGAACTCTCACAAGAATTCAACCAAAAGATGAAAGCACCCCTTTCTGACCAACCATTAGTGTATCAAAACATTGGGATACTTAAACTATTGGCAGAATTAACGCAAAAAGTAGGAGTAGGTCTTGAAGTAGATGAATCAATGAAATCTATGCCAATGGAACAAAGAATCAAGAGTTTTGAAATCCCACCAGGGACCTCCTTATATAAATTCTTGCAAACAGATTTTGCCAATGCTTACCCTCAAGTATCAATTACCTATAAGTTTGATAAAATCCATATTTCTTTGAAAAATGTTTCTCAATAAAACTTATTGATGTCGTTAACTATACAAACCCAAATCAATCTATAATGACCTTAATAATGCTGTTTTCCCACAGTAAAGTCAAAAAGACCCTTTTACTTCTAAATCATAGAACCCATTTTCTATCAAAAACTCTATTTTATCTCCCGCTCTCTTGAAATCTTTCACATAATTACATTTATCTACACTTTCTCCGTCCACCTCTAAATTGTTCACATTTCTCAAAATAACTCTACCTACAGTATTAGGTGGAAGAACTAATCTCCACTTAATCAACTCTGGATTCATTTTTTGCCAACTCGAAACGACTTTTCCTCTTGCAGATTCATATTCGCAATTCACTTTTTCTAACGGAACAGAAAACTCAGGCTTTATTAATAATCTATTAAAACCATATGAATCTTCATCAGGGGCAATTCCTCCTAAATCTTTGTAAAACCACTCGCTAACAGAGCCAAACATTGGATGATTATGAGAAAAAACATTATCACTAAATTCCCAATGTTCCCAAAGTGTAGTAGCCCCATTACTTAACATAAATCCCCAACCTGGAAACTCTTTGCTATTTACAATCTTAAAAGCCAATTCAGGAGCACCCGCCTCGCACAACATTCTCAATAAGTATTTAGTACCAAAAATACCTGTTGTCAAACGCCCTGAGTTATCCACCACATTATCAATTAATATCCTTTGTACCTTCAAATTTTCTTCTGGCGTACCCATCCCGAACGCTAAAAATAAACTTTGATTAGCCTGAGTTCCCTTGCCTACCCTTCCACTCTCATCAAGAAATTTTTCCTTAAACTTCTTTGCTATTTCAACCGATAACTTCTCATATTTCTCTACATCCTGAACTTTATTAAGAATCCTCGCAAGTTTGCACATAATCTTAGCATTCAGGAAATAATATGCTGTAGCAGTAACTTCAACTTGTCTCTCTGCTATGCTTTCGTGGTCTCCTATACACTGAGTTTGAATACAATCTTTTGCTGACTTTTCGAGTAATTCTATCCACCTTTTGGCGTATTCATATTGCTCTTCTACTATGAGTCTATCGCCATAATACTGATACAACTGCCAAAGCAAGAAAGGATGCACTATTCCCCACGCTAAAGGACCACTCCCATCACCAAACCCATGGTCTGCTATTCCTACAAATGGTGCTGTCTCAGTAAAACCGCCATTAGGTCTAATTTCATCAGCAAAATCTCTAACAACCTTTCTGTAAAAAGCCCACATATCGAAATTTAACATCGCAAATTCACTTGCCGCTACAATGTCACCGCCGTATCCGAATTTTTCCCTATGTGGACAATCTGTCTCTACACTATGTAAATTGCTAACTAATGTCTCTACACACATCTTTTGGATTTGATTTAGCAAATTTTCCATCAAAGAAAAACATTCAAATTTTCCAACCTTTTCAACTGGAGTGTGAAGACGTTCCGCTCGAACCTCAACCATATCATTAACATTATCTATTCCACTAATCTCCGCATACCTAAAACCGTGATATGTAAAATTAGTAGTTAGCACTTTCTCCCCGTCAGTTACTAAATGAAATATATCTTTTTGTTCAGCAGTAAATGGCTCCTCCCCCAATTCAGGAATCACATGTCCCTTTATCTGACCACAAACGGATGTCATAGGATTGAGTGTGCCCTCGGGATATAGCAATTCTCCACACCTAACTTGGATTGTTTTCCCACCGCAATTTTTCACCTTTAAACAAATTCTTCCAGCAAGATTCTGCCCAAAATCAAATATGTATTTCCCATCATCTAATTTTCCTATATTCTTGGGACTATACTTTTCACCTACCTTTATAGGGGGTATCGGTTGTGCCTCCATTTTTCCCAATCCACTAAATTCATTTACCACTGCAAAATACCAATTAGAATCATCGAAATCTGCAGAATTCCATCCTTCTTGTTCCCTGCTTTCATCATATTCTTCCCCCAAATATACATTGTTTTTTATGATAGGGGAGAGGAAAGTCTTCCAACTATTATCGCTTGCAATTAGTAAATTACTACCGTCCTCAAACCTTACCTCTATCTGAGCCTTTAACTTCGGCACACCAATTTGTAAATGCTCTCTAAGATTAATTCTCCCCCACATCTTTAATGGAAGCGGATTATACCACCCTGAACCAACTACCGCTCCTACAACATTATCTCCTTGCTTAAGCACATCAGTAATGTCATATACAGAATAAAAAACCCTTTTTTCATAAGCAGTCCACCCTGGGTCAAGTTCATTATCTCCAACCCTTACACCATTTATATAGGGAATACAATATCCAAGTCCTGAAATATAAAGTCTTGCTTCCTTTACTTGTTTATCCACCGAAAATTTCTTGCGAAACATAATTGCGGGGTTAAAATTAAATAAATCCTTATCCACCAAATTTCTCGGATAAATCTCTGGTGGTGGCTCAATCCATTTTGCTAACCAATTTCTATCCGAAATAAGCCCCATCTCCCAAAACGAAGGCTCACTATAATCCGATACTCTCCCTTTATCGTCCCAAATCCTAACTCTCCACCAGACCCTCTGCCCCTTCTGCAAATGTTCTCCTCCGTAAACTACTTGATATGCCTTACACTCCACTCTCCCCGAATCCCATAAATCACCTTCTAATTTTTTTATTTTTTCTATAGAAGAAGAAACTAATATCTGATAAGCACTTTGGTATATACCGTTTTCCTTGCTAATATTCTCCAATTTCCAGGTTAAGAAAGGTTTCGGTGTATCTACACCTATAGGCTCTTTTAGACCATTACACCTCAGGTCATAAATCCTAACATGTAGATTTTCACTCCACATTTGAGCAGATAAGAGAATACTCCCCACCATCAATAAATATACAGATTTCATATACTCTCTCCTCTCATTGGTTTGGTTTCTTATGCTCCAATGGCTGAACTCAGAGTTAGCATAGGTAAAAGCATAGCAATAACTAAAAAGCCAATTATTACACCCATAACAATTATTAAAATAGGCTCAAACAAAGTCACCAATGTCTTAACTGCCCTATCAACCTCCACATCATAAGCATCGGCAACCCTTTTCGCAATTACGCCTATCCTCCCACTCTCTTCGCCCACTGCAAACATACTTACCACAATGGGGGGAAAATGATTACATCTCTTCATACTTTCACTTATACTATCACCTTCCTTTACTGAATCATGAATCTTCAATATTTCCTCTCTTAAAACGGTGTTGGTCAATGTTTCCCCCGTAATTCTAATTGCTGTAAGTACGGGAACACCATTGTCCATCAAAGTCCCAAATGTCCTTGCAAACTTGGCTATTTCGTACTTCTGAGACACATCCCCGACCACAGGAATTCGCAAAAGTAAAGTATCTCTAAATTTCATTCCTTCAGGTGTCTGAAAATATTTGTAAAGAGCCAAAATAGATAGTCCAAATATCAACAAAACCAACCACCACCAACTACCCATAAAAGAGCAAAAAGACATTACTATAACAGTAGGTAATGGTAACTTAGCATTAAAGTCTTCAAATACCGCCACAAACTTTGGGAAAACAAAAGAAACCAAAATAAATATAGCAACACTCCCCACTATCAACAAAAAAATAGGGTATACAAGAGCAGATATGATTTTCCCTCTCAATTCTTCTTCCTGCTCACTAAACGCTACTATCCTCCACAACACTTCATCCAACATACCTCCCGTTTCACCCGCTCTAACCATACTACAATACATAGGAGGAAAAATTTTAGGATGTTTTTCTAACGCTTCTGCAAGTGTACTCCCTCTTTGAACATCTTCATAAATCTTCTCTATCACCTTTACCATAGCAGGATTAGGAGTTTGCTCCATTATAGTCCTTAGTGCTCTGGAGAGAACCATACCAGATTCAAAAAGGTTCGCCAACTGTCGCAAAAAAATATTTCTGTCTTTTAATTTAACTTTTTGCCAGAAAAAAAATCTCCCGACCTTCGATTTATCCCCGCTAATCTCTGCCTCAACCCCTACTTCTTCAACCTTAAGGGGGAAATAGCCCAACTCTCTCAACCTCAAGATTGCCGCCTTCCGTGACTCCGCTTCAATCTTTCCTTTGATTACTTCAGTAGGACCTTTTTTAACTTCATATTCGAATATAGCCATACTATTCCATCACTTCAGCATCAGCAGTAACTCTTAAAACCTCTTCAACAGTTGTTAACCCTTCACATATTCTTTGCCAACCAGAAGCCCGCAATGTTTTCATCCCTTCTGATATAGCCTGCTTCTTAATTAGGGTAGAAGGTGCCCTTTGAACTGTCAACTCTTTTATTGAGGTTGTAAAAGGCATAATCTCACAAATAGCCATTCTACCTTTGTATCCTGTATACCTACATTTCTCACAGCCTTTACCTCTATAGAATTTTAACCCCTGAATTTTCTTCCTATCCACTCCAAACTCTGCCTCTAATAAATATTCATCAGGATGGTCTTCCCCTTTACATTCTGGACATATCTTTCGCACCAATCTCTGAGCCATGGACGCTATCATTGTACTTGCTATTAAAAATGGCTCAACACCCATATCTATTAAACGGGTAACTGCACCCGGAGCATCATTTGTATGTAATGTACTTAATACTAAGTGCCCAGTCAAACTCGACCTAATTGCCATTTCTGCAGTTTCATAATCTCTAATCTCTCCTACGAGCATTATATCCGGGTCGTGTCTAAGCATTGAACGAAGACCTGTAGCAAAGTCAAAACCTATTTTAGGATGAACTTGCATCTGGGTTACACCGGGCATCTGATATTCTATAGGGTCTTCAATTGTTATTATTTTCCTATCGGTTTTATTTAATTTGTCCAAAGCCGCATAGAGGGTTGTCGTTTTCCCACTCCCTGTGGGTCCTGTAACCAAAATTATTCCATATGGCTTACTTATAAACGAATTAAATAATTTAATATCATGCTCAGTAAAGCCCAATTTGTCCAGAGTCAATAAAGTAGAAGAACGAGACAAAATCCTAATATTTACTGTTTCCCCAAAAGGTGTAGGTAAAATGGATACTCTCAAGTCATATTTATTCTCTCCCAAAGTCGCAAGTATCTTTCCATCTTGTGGAAGTCTCTTTTCCGCAATGTTTAAATTAGCCATAATTTTTATTCTAGATACAATAGAAGAATGGAAATTTCTTATCGACGGAGGAATAGGGATGGGATGCAAAATGCCATCAATTCTAAACCGCACTCTCAAAAATTCTTCAAAAGGTTCAATATGTATATCTGTTGCTTCTGCTCGAATGGCTTCAGAGATTAATTCATTTACAAATTTAATTATTGACGCATCTATTGTCTCATCGCCGAGGTCCGCACTAACAGATACTGTTTCTAAACTAACTTCTTCTTTATGTTCTTCTTCACTTACTATTATCCTTTCTACCGTATCCGCACCTACACCATAATATTCCTTTATTGCTTTCTGAATTTCTTTCGGAGTTGTTACTACTGGTTCTATTCTTCGCTTCAGAACTAATCTTATATCATCTAAAAGCCCAGAATTGAGTGGGTCTGCTACTGCCACTACTAACTTGCCATTTTGGACCTGCACAGGAACAAATTCGTAATGTGTAACAAACCTCGCAGGCACCTCTTGAATTAATTCTCTTGGAATTTGGACCTTAGACAATACAATGAATTTGAACCCACAGTAGTTAGCAAGAACTCTATATATATTCTCTTCACTTACTATACCCTTTTGAATCAGCAAATCTATCACACCCAAATTTTTTTCATTTGCTTCTTCCCTAATTCTTAATGCCAGATCCTCAGATATAATCCCTTCTTTTACAAGATACTTTTCAAAGTTTTTAGGTTCTATCATTACCTATATACTCCAAAAAAACAAAAATTTCCTACTAATAATATAACTAACGTAAACTGATATGCTCAAGAAACAATTTGAGTCACATACCGAAGAAAGCATTAACTTACTTCTCAGTAGTCGAAACCAGTTGCACAAGAGCATCGTAAGCCTTAGGTTTGAGGGAGGGAGGACCGGAATAATATACAGACTCAAACAATTTTTCAGCCCGTTTCAAATCAGACTTTTGCTTCCAATATAAATCTCCGAGCATGTAATCGACATGTGCCACAACTGTGGGGTCCATAATTATACCCTTTAAACTTTCAAGCAATGCTATCTGCGCATCGCTACTTAACGACTTCTCATCCCCATAGCATTCAACCATTTTTTGAACTGCAAGTTGAGCCACCAAACTACCTGGGTACTGTTTCACAATTCCCTCTAACTGTTGAATTGGGTCCTTCAAATTAGCCAATGAGGAATTAAGTATGTACAGAGGCTTATAGCCCTCATCGCACACTTCTTCTAACAAATTATATCTATATATCGCCTGTGGAGATGATGAAAATATATTAGGATAAAACTCCCTCAATTGACGATATAATTTGTGAGCCTCCTCATATTTTTCCTCCGTATAATACTCAATATCTGCAAGCATCAAAAGCGCCTCACCAGCAATATTCTGTCCACTATACTTTTCTACAATATTTCTCAACTTTTCTTTTTGCCTTTCAAGTGGCACATCTCCTGATTTAGCGATATTCTTCAATTCACCTATGCTTGCCACACTCACATTAACATTACCATTTTCAATACTATTATTTCCCGTATAATTTACGTACCCCCAAAATACAAATAAAAGAACAGCAACAGATACTCCCACAGATAGCGGAACTCGCCAGTTTACTAAAACTCCCTTTTCAAAGTTAGGTCTCTTTTCTTCAATCTTATACATTAATTGAGGCAATAAATCTACTTCTTCAAGTTTCAAACTGTCCAATACATTGTTCTTTATTCTCTCTATCTTTAATACAAAACCTAAAATCTCATTGTAATTCCTTCTACACTTATCACACGCGGAAATGTGAGACTGTAATTCTTCTTTTTCTGCTTCCGACAATCCCTCGTAGGCTTCAGTAATTATTAATGATTCATATTTGCTACAAGGATTGAATAATGAATAAATCCAAGCAGTAAAATTTTGCATCATAGGTCCAAATTTCCCAATTCCTTTCTTAACTTTTGTAATGCCCTAAAAAGATGCACTTTCACACTACCTACAGTGCATCCTAAATGTTCCGCAATCTCATTTAATGAATATCCCTTATAATGCCGAAGAATAAAAACTGTTTGTTGAGTACGGGATAATTTGGACAGTGCCTCCCTTATTTTATCATCAATCTCTTTTGCCCTCGCCATCTCCACAGGGGTTTTAGGAGACATCTGAGCGTGATAGATACTCGCGTTTTCTTCATCAACTTTGGCTATATTTTCTTCTAACGTCTCGTGAGAAGTCCTTTTCCTCTTCCTAAGATAATCAATAGAACGATTTATTGTAAGTCTTATTAACCAAGGTAGGAATGAACCCCGCGGCTCCCACTGATGGATTTTCTCGTACGCCTTTAATAAAACTTCTTGTGTCACCTCTAATGCTTCCTCTCTATTACCTGTAACCTGATACGCGGTAGCGTACAATTTTCCCTGGTGCCTCCTAACTATCTCTTCAAATGCCTTTACATCACTTTTCTCTTTCCATAAAAGAGCTAATTCTTCATCTGAGCAACTTTTTATATCTCGTGAATCTCTATTTTCATCAGAGTTTTTCATTTACTTAACGCTTTTTCTTTTATTAGTGTTTACCTAAATTATTTTTTGAGTTTTAACCTTTACTTTTTCCGCAGTTTTATACATCTCCACTATCTTTTCTGGTTGAACTTCAGCAAGTATGTTATGGATACCACAGAATACATACCCTCCGTCTTCCGCTAAAACCTCTACTACCTCCAAGACCTCATTTCTAATCTTCTCACAATCTCCACTTAAAAGCGTATGTTGAGTATCTAAACCACCACCCCAAAATACAAGTCTACCTCTACACTTCTCCTTCCATTCTCTATATGAATGCCCCCCTGCAGTCCACTGAACAGGATTTATTATGTCGAAACCTGCCTCCAATATCAAATCAAGAAGGTCATATATACCCCCACAGGAGTGGAAAAATGTTTTTATATCCCCTCCACAACTGTGAATATAGTTATTAAACTCACGATAATAAGGCAAAAATAAGTTCTTAAATATTTCCGGAGATGCAACCAATCCTTTTTGCGTTCCCCAATCATCAGAATTACACATATACACATTAACATATTTTGCTACTCTTGGCAGTATCCTCTCCAATTCGCTTATAGCAAATTCCAGCATCATCTCATGTAGTTTTTTTACCTCTTCTTCATCAGTCAAACAAAGAAGAGGGAAATACCCTAAACCACCAAAATTTCCGATACCTATTCCTAAAGTCACGCTATTTAAGAATATGGCATAATCAGTATTAAAATATATATCTTTACACAGCCTTTCCGTTTTACTTATAACTTCTTCAGAAAAACGATTCCTTTCAAGATTTTCTTTAATATCCACCAAGTCAATTTTTGGTAACTCATCCTCTAAAAATATAGGTTGTCCACCGTGTTCCGCATCAAAAACATATGATGTAGGTGGCATTTTTACTTTATTCAAAGGCTGTATAACAGTTCCATCCGGTAATACCTCAAAAATACTTCTATCTCTAACCTTCCCCCTTAGCCTCCCGCCAAAATCAAACTCTTCCCATTCTAAATCATCAATATAAGCATTTGTAAATCCCATTCTTACCGTTACCACATCACATCCAAGAAAATTAAGGACATCTATCTCCGGTAAAGCAAGCATTTGTGTAGTATCATGTATATAAGGTAATCTCTCACCCAATCCTATAAATTTAACCAAGCGAGGATAAGCAAAAGCACTTATCCCCGTAGAGTCCATACCCCCTAAATCCATCGGAACCTTATCTATCTCGCCAAAATTTAATGCAGAAATTATCCTCTCCCTTCGAGTCATAAGCGATTCCTAATAAATAGAGATAGAGCAATATTATATACATTTTACTAATAAATTACTAATAATAAACTATAGATTCCCCTCCCCTTATAACCTTGCAAGAAATACACCCTGACAACTAAATAGGCATATTATTCTCATTTACATGGACGATAGTAGGCTCCCAATTTTTCGCTTCTTCTTCCGTCATTACAGTAAAAGCAACAATGATGATTAAATCTCCCGGCTGACCTAACCTCGCTGCTGCGCCGTTCAAACATATAACCCCACTTCCGGGTTCTCCCTCTATTACATAGGTGACAAAACGGTCTCCCGTACTTATATTAAAAACATGCACCGCCTCATAAGGAAGTATATTTGCCTTTTCCATGAGCAATTTGTCGATGGTAAGGCTACCCTCGTAATTGAGATTCGCCTCTGTAATTTTTGCTCGATGTATTTTGCTTTTAAGAACCGTGACCATCATTGTACTACTCCTTCCTACCTCAATTTTCTACTTTTATTTTTATATTATCAATTAACCTTGCTCTGCCTACCCACGCTGCAATCGCAACCAAAACCTCGCCTCTAATCTTATCTATAGGCTCCATAGTATTTGCATCAACAACCTCTATATAGTCAATCTTTACATTTTCCATCTCTTTTCTCAAAATATCCTTAATCACATCCACATTCCTCTCACCATTCTTTATCATATCCTCCACTTTAAACAAACCTCTCGAAAGACATAAAGCCTCTTTCCTCTGAGCGGGTGTAAGATACATATTTCTCGAACTCATTGCTAATCCATCAGGTTCCCTAACTATAGGCATCTCTATAATTTCAATGCCCATATTCAAATCCCGAACCATTCTTTTGATAACTACACACTGTTGAGCATCTTTTTGACCAAAATAAGCACGGTCAGGTAATACTGCATTAAATAACTTAGTTACTACAGTAGCAACTCCTCTAAAAAAGTGTGGTCTCGACCTACCACAAAGACCTTCCGAAACCTTTTCCACAATCACATAAGTAGAGTAATCTTCAGGATACATAACTTCCACGCTCGGAGCGTAAATTACATCTACCCCTACCGAAAAACATAGATTACAGTCTTTCTCAAAAGAACGTGGGTAAGTCTCATAATCCTCATTTGGACCAAACTGAGTAGGATTCACAAATATACTCACTACAGTGAAATCATTCTCCGCAACAGATGCACGCATAAGAGACAAATGCCCCTCGTGGAGGGCACCCATAGTAGGCACAAATCCAATGGTCTTCCCTTCCTTCTTCCTTTCGAGAGACCATTTTCGCATTTCATCAGGATGGGTAATAGTCTCCATAAGTTGCCCTTTCTTTTTTATGTATAACTATGCTTATCTTCAGGATATTTACCTTCTTTCACCTCAGATATATAGTTCTCAAATGCCTTCTTAATTTCAGACCTAACATCAAAATACGTCTTAGCAAATCTTGCTTTACCCCAGCCCAATATATCGTAGCAAACAAGAATTTGCCCATCGCAGTCAGGTCCTGCACCTATACCTATCGTAGGTATAGTCAAACTTTCAGTAATCTCCTTAGCAAGGTCTCTCGGAATACACTCAAGAACAATTGCGAAACATCCTGCCTCCTCTAATTCTTTCGCTTCACGCTTAAGCCTTTCTCTACACTCCTCTGAACGCCCCTGTACCTTATACCCTCCAATCTCAAGAACAGACTGAGGAGTTAGACCTATATGCCCCATCACGGGTATACCCGCATGCACTATTTTGCTGATTGCATCACCAAACTTCGAAACAGGACCTTCTAATTTCACTGCCTGTGCGCCACCTTCAACCACTAACCTCCCAGCATTCCTCAAAGCCTCCTCCGCAGAAATTTGATAAGAAAGAAATGGCATATCCGCAATTACAAGCGAATTTTTTACTGCCCGACTCACGCAAGAGGTATGATGCACCATTATATCCATTGTCACAGATAAAGTGTTTTCCCTCCCCATTAATACCATCCCAACAGAATCACCAACAAGAATCCCGTCTATTCCTACCTCATCTTCAATTTGAGCGATTAGATAATCATAGGCTGTAAGAAGGACTAACTTCTCACGAGATTGCTTCTTCTCTAAAAATACAGCAGGCGTTATTTTTTTCATCTCTACCTCCTGAACCGTATCTTTTTATTCTGAATCCGTCCCGGTTCCCCTAAGGGACTCCAAGCGGAGCGGTTCAGATTGTTATTTTCTCACAAGTTTCGAATATTTTTCCTTCTACACAAGAGTCCGAAAGATAATCAGATACTTTTTTACCCGTTAGCGGGTCTACTAAGTTATCACATACTTCAACTAATGGCACCAAAACAAATCGACGCTTCCTGAATTCAGGATGTGGTATAGTCAAATCATCACTGACCATTACCACATCATCGTACAAAACTATATCAATATCTATTACTCTCGGTCCCCACTTACAGTGCCTCTCACGACCAAGGGCATATTCAATTTTTCGCAATTCTTTCAGAAGTTCAAGCGGACTTAAGTCCGTCTCAACTTCTATTATTATATTATAATACATCGGCTGATTAAAGTTTCCTATTGGTTCTGTTTCGTAAACCTTTGATACCTTCAAGATAGTAAGATGAACTGTATTTTTTATCTCATTTACCGCTCTCTGTAAATTATGCAAACGGTCTCCTAAATTACTTCCCAAACTTAGATATACCTTGCTCATAACCCAAAAAATTGCTTTTAATTTCAAACCTTTATATACTAAAATTAGTCAATAGAACTAAAACCCAATGATAAGGAGCCGATTATGATAAACAAAAAACTCTACACAATAATATCAATATTAATTATTTCTCTGCTATTTCATACGCTTTCCTTTTCTCAAGATTTCACACAGGAATCTCCAGAACAGAAAGCACAAAGAATGAAATGGTGGGCAGAAGCAAAATTTGGTATGTTCATCCACTGGGGACTATATGCAATACCCGCTGGTAAATGGGGTAACAAAACTGACTACGGCGAGTGGATAAG
>CAZZMK010000232.1:0-9285 GCA_964655185.1 uncultured Nitrospirales bacterium
GTGCTGACACCACTACAATTTCGCGGTCGAGGCTCATTAGGTTTAAGAAGCCACCATGGGTATCTATATGCATACCTCTGAGATTTACCCTCCCCGGTGCGCGGGAGATTACAACTGGTTGGTCACCGAAAATTTCTATGAACTGCTTAATTGTATTAATATATAGTAATAGTTTTTCTTCTGATGCTCTGCCATATATTTCGAGTAGAAAATTTGCCCTCTCTTTAGAAGGCGCACTTAAGAAATCTATCATTTTGCTCGCAAGTATATTCATGGTGTATAAACTGTCCCTACCTTATAGTCCCTCTTAATTCGCTCAAGTTCAGTTAAGTACTCTTGCTTCATACCTTCTCTGATTATCTTACTTACTATATAGTAAGCCTTATGCATAGCCCACATCTTCGCTATTTCAATATCGCCCTTTTCTGATTCTGTTAAATCAGCACGGTATATTATCTCTTTTCTGGTATCATTTACAGAACTTCCATCTATCCGAAAAACAAACGACTTAACTTCATTAGGATTAAATTTACCATATAATATTATCGGATTGCCTTTGTAAAAATTAGGAATTGCAAAAGGATAAATTTCACCATTACCAAGACCTATAAAATTTGCTTTGATATTTACTAAGATTGGGCTTTTTGTTATTGAAAAGAATTTAGGTAGTTCTGACGGCATTTTATCTATGTCCGAGATAATTCGTGTTTTACCCTTATTCACATAGGAAAGCATATATAGTAAGTATTGGTCTACAGTTTGGCCTCCGCCTGCGGTATATATTTCATACTTACCACCGTTTTCTATACTTAAATTCGCAATTATCTGCCTGGCATCAGTTAATCCCGTCGTAGACCTACCATCAGTAAAAATATATATAATGTTTGCAATATTAGAACTGATAGGAGATTGCACTAATGGCAACAAGGAACTATATACATCCGTTCTACCTATCGATACTAATCCCTTCAAATAATTTTGAGCCTGCGAAATATTTTCTGGCGTGGCTTTAACAAACCCCGGCATAAAATACGAAGCCCTGTCTCTAAATATTACAACATTAAACACATCTTCAGGATTAAGATTTTTCAGTGCTTCCCTAACACCTTGTAAAGTTTTGTCTAATTTCCTCTGACCGATACTTGCTGAGCAGTCCACTACAACAGCAACCTGCTTTTGAATAATAGGTATATTCGCATCTGCTTTCGGAATAATAGTCAATTCAAAGTATGCTTCAGCATTCTGCGAGGGGCGATATGTCTTGATTTTTATATCAACCATATCATCCCAAAACTCGTACTTTCGTGCTTTCCGTTCCTCTTTTGCCTCCTCAAAAATAGGCTGTTGAATTACCTCCTGCTCAAAAGCCTCTTCAAGTGGCGTAGGTGTTTCAACAGGTTCAAGAGGAGTAGGTTGAGTAGGTAGTAAGTTCCCCCCGCCTTGTATCTCTGACGCTGAAGTCGTCGCAGGGACTTCACCAACCATACTTGGTGCAGGCGGTATCCCTGTTATCCTCCCAGTCAATGCACCTTCAATCGGAAACACAACGGACTCAGAGTCAACAAGTCGCTCTTCACTTTCCTTTCTTGGCATTATTCTCGGCACTTCTATGTTTTCAGCCAGTAGCGATTTCTCTACACTCAGCACCTCCTCTTCAATATTCTGAACCAACTCCGCAGGTGACACGGGCTCGGTCTCTCGGAATAATGCCTCCGTACTTGCTTTTCGAGCCATATCCTCAGGGGTTATCTCTACATCTTGTTGAGGCATTTCTATCGGCGATAAAACCTGGTCCATCAATTCCTTGAGTGTCATAGGTTTAGTAGAAAGTGGCGTCGCTATAGGCTCTTCAAAATATGCAGTTTCTTCCGCTACATCCTCGAAGACCTTCACTCTAATGTATGTAGGTAATTGTTCACGCCCCGATAATAATAATGGCACACTCCTCGACCAATCCAAAAACAACTTATATATCAGGACACTTATTAGGACACTTATAACAAACCTGAGTCTCTTGCTCCTATATATATCAGAAACGGTATAAGTCAGATTGGTTAATATTTTCTCTTTTCCAATATTCATTGTAAAGATAGCGCTGGTGGAATTACCGCTGTATTCTCTGTTATTTCCTGAATAAAATTCTTCGCTTGCTCAGCAAGAGGATGTGATGGGAAATCATTTAATAACTCTTTTAGAGCAGTTTCTGCCTTCGCTTTATCGTTAATCCTCAGGTAACAATTGCTTGCCCTCCACAATGATTCCGGTGAAAGTTCAGGATGCAAAAATAATATTGCAACCTTTAAATAGTTTCTACCCGCCTTCTCAAACTCGCCCTTCTGTTCGTATATTTGAGCAAGCCGAAATTGAGCCCGCGCAGATGTTTCTGTACTACTACTATTTGCACATTTATCATAAAATTGCATTGCCTTATCTATATCGTCTTTCCGCTCGTAAATCTGGGCTACCTTATATAGAGCTTCAGATGCATACGCTGAAGTAGGAGCAATCTCGAGCACTTTTAAGTATTCCTTTATTGCCTCATCTTCCTTGCCCAAATTCTGATAACACTCCGCAAGTTTAAACTGAAGTTTTTGAGGTTGTGGATAATCCTTCAGCGTCTCTAACATCTTCTTCAAAACGAGTATTGCTTGTTCCCACTTTTGAGAATCTATATAGTACTGCGCGAGCCAAGCAAGTTGCTCCTCATTTACAACTGCATTGGGATATTTATTCAATATATTCAGCAAAGCCTCTGCAGACTTATCGTAGTTTTTCATTTCATAACTCGCTATCGCTACGAGATTCCACGCCTTCCCCGCTATTTCAGGAGGCGGGTTCTGATTAACAAGAGATTCTGCTATTTCCAGAGCCTTCAATGGGTCCTTCTTCTCCTTTATGTAAAAACCTGCTATCCTCAATTTAGAATCATAAATAAGGGTAGAAGACGGAAATTTACTAATCATCTCTTCATAAGTCTTCAAGGCAGAATCTATGTTGCCCAATTTCTCATAACAAACTGCAATACGAAGTAGAACTCCCTCTTCTAAATCTTTCCCCGCTGATACATCCTTCGCTTTAAGCAATATATCAAGTGCCTTTTGCCAACTGTTCTGTTTTGATAATAGGTCAGCCATCCGCAGATAAGTCGTCAAAAGAAGTGGATGATTAGGATAATTTTGTATGAACCTTTCATAAGACTGTAAGGCTACCTGATTCATTCCGAGATGTTCAGCACATTCTCCGTATTTATACAAAGCCTCACCTGCGAATCTATTCGTTGGAAACTTTTCAAATACTACCTGAAATTCTTCCATAGCATCTTCAAAATTCCCCTCCGTAATATATATACAACCTAATAAAAACTGACCCTCAGGTTTTAGCGATGAATTTTGGCCCTTTTCCAGAAAAACTAAAACCTCTTTCTTGGCTGTTTCGTAGTCCTTATTCAGATACTTAATCCAAGCGGTCTTATATATAGAATCAACTGCATAGGTACTATCAGGGTACTTTTCTCTAATTAGTGCATAATATTGCAACGCTTCCGCATAATTCTTCTGTTCTAATAATGAATTGGCAAGGAGATAAGTTGCGAATGGAGTATAATTAGAATTTGGATATGATTGTATAAAAGTCGTACATTCTTGTATGGCAATATCGAATTTGCCAGATTGATACAAGGCGTGGATATATCCAAAATCTGCCTTCTCCTGATATTTGCTACCCTTAAACTGAGATTTCAACGATGCATAAGTATTTACTGCTGATTCATACCAGCCTAACTGTGTATATAGTTCAGCCACTCTAAACATACTCTCGATACGAAGTTCCTTGTTCACACGACTATCATTTGCTAATTCAGCCAAGATTGCGGATGCATTTTCCTCTTCGCCAGTCTTTGCATACAGATTGCCAAGTAAGAACTTTGCAAGAGGTGTAAGTGGATAATCAGGATACTTGTTTATCATCTCTGACAAAACCGAAATAGCAAGTTGATAATTCTGAGTCTGGTCAAGTGTGCGAGCATAGAAATACATCGCCCTTGGAATTAAATTTGAACTTACACCCGAATCAAGCACACTTTTTAATAATTCTGCACATTCAGCCCACCTTTTCAGATAATACAGACACTCCGCCTTAGATACAGTAGCCTCTGCCTTCCGTGCAGGGTCAGCGAGTTTCGAAATAGCCTGGTCAAACGAATTTATTGCAAGTTCATACTGCTTTTCTACAAGAGCACACTTGCCTAATCTCAAAAAGGCTTCCCCTATTTTAGGAGAATTGGGATATTTAGATGTGAAATTCTTATATTCCTCCAACGCCTCCTTGAAGAACTGCCTGCTATATAAGCCATTCGCAAAATCCCAAAGCATTTCTTCTTCCTGAGTAGGTGTGGCTTGTTGAGAATAAGACGATAAAGTAAAACCCATCACAAATATTAGTAATAAATACTTAACAAACTGCAATGAACTCTTAATCATAAAGTGAACGTACCTTACTTATTGAATTTGTCTTTCTACCTCCGATTCATTCGGAGAAATAGAAGTGTCCTGTTTAGACTCACGCACAGTAGCAAAAGAGATATTTTGAATGTTAGCCTTCCTACAACAATCTAATACCTGAATAGCATTACCCAACATTGCTTCTTTATCACCACGAATAATTACCGCACTACCTGGAAAATATTGCGAAACCCTAATCAGGACATCTTGAAGTTCTGGCAGTGTCACCGCTCGATTATTTATAACTATAGAACCATCTTTCTTTATATTTATTATGATTTCACCCTGAGTCCTGCTCATTGGCTTGGAGGTATCCGCTGTAGGCAAAGTAATATCCACCTCCGATTCAAGCACGCCGTACACCGTGGTAGCCATAAAAAACACCAAAGTAAGGAATACAATATCTATTAACGGAGCCATTTGAATTGGCTCAGGCTCCTGTTCAAAAGTTCTTCTAATCCTCATTTGCGCGCTCCCTTTGTTAAAAGTTCAACAAACTCCGCTCCTATTGCTTCCACCTCAAAAATAATTCTATTGAGCCTCCCGCGGAGATAAAAGTAAATAGCCATTGCAGGTATTGCCACCACCAAACCGCCTGCAGTAGTTACCATAGCGGTAGCGACGCTATATGCCATTGTTATGCTCTTTACTTGTGCTTCGTTAAAGGCGATTGCACCAAAGGCTAACATCATCCCCCAAACAGTTCCTAAAAGACCTAACAACGGTGCTAAAACCGCAATATTATTCAAATAAGATATCTTCTGCCAAAGCAAACTCGCACATCGTTCACCTTCACTCTCCATTGCATCTTGAATTACATACCTATCGTGTCCAGCCAACTTCGCTCCCGCGTAAACCATTTTAGAAATAATCTCATCGCGATTTTCACAAAGTTCTATCACCGCCTTATAGTCTCCCGCTTGAAGTAGGTGATACAAACGCCTAATTAAGTTAGGTGGAAGTTCTCTTCGAGGTGTCAGAATAAGCAACAAATATATTGCCCAGACCAAACCTAAAAAACCCAGCCCACCAATTATCCAAAGTATTACTCCACCCGCTTCTATCATGTCCCACAACGTCAGTATTTGTTTAGCAGGCGAAACAATATTCTCTGGAGATGGATTCGCAGGTGGACTATCAGAAGATGGAGTTGTCTGAGCAGATGAAATTAACACCACGAAGGTAATAAGAAGTAAACTTAATAAAAAAATGATATAATGCATCTTCTTAATCATAAAGTTCCCTTCCTGATACTGTTTGTGGTAATAAAAATATAAATTGTTTTCCTCGAAGGTCTAAAATAATATATGCTATATTATATATAATCCAACTTCTATAAATTTAGATTAAAATATTTTACAGGAAGGGAAAAACATCTTTTAGGCTCGGTATAAAGACCGTCCTATCCCCATTGCCTCCCTCACAGATTCGACTGTCTCAAGCGCTACAGGCGTAACTTTCTTCGCATTGGCTCTGAGAAACTCTTCTACAAACTCCTGATTATTATCAGGATGATTATACCGCTCTATTATAGGTGCATTGAACTCTGACACAAGACGGGCTACTTCCTGCTTTAACTTACCATAGAATTTCTCTCCCCTTCTATACTTCTCAACGAACTCCAAATATAATTCGCGCGGGGCAAGTAATGACAACAACCTATACAACACACCAACACCTGGTGGCATATACGGAATTATGGCATCGGGCTCGTTGCTCTCAACAGGTAATGGCAAGGGGTCCGTAGATGTTTCCACCGCTCTTATCTTTCTAAGTACTGTTTCCGGGTCATCAAGCAAATCAAGGGTATTATTCTCACTTTTGCCCATTTTAGATGTTCCATCTAATCCGGGCAATCGTAATGCTTCCCTTCCTACTGCTCTCGGCACATGCAATGTCTCCCCAAATCTGCTATTAAACCTCTGGGCTATATCTATTGCCATCTCAACATGCTGACGTTGGTCATCACCAACTGGAACAATATCCGCTCGCACAATTAATATATCCGCCGCCATCAAAACTGGATAGCCTAATAACCCGTAAGATAGTGGATTGCCCTCAACTTTCTGCGACTCTACCAATTTTGAGTACTTATCTTTATACGTAGTACCTCTTTCTAAGAACCCTATGTTAGTAATCATTCCAAGTAATAGAGCCAATTCTGCAGTACACGGCAAATCACTCTGTCTGTATATTACCGACTTATATGGGTCTAAACCACAAGCCACATAAGTCCTCAGCATATCAATAGTATTTTTATATATCTCCTCCTTGGTAGTAATAGTAGTCAGAGCGTGATAATCAGCCACAAAGTAATAACATATAGTATTTTCCTGCTCTTGAAGTTTAAGAAAATGACAAATAGCCCCAAAATAATTACCGTAATGGAGCCTTCCCGTAGGCCTTATACCCGATAATACTATCTCTTTTCTTTTAGTAGACTGTTTTTCCTGATTAACACCTTCACTCATAATAACATCCCAAACAAAACAAGTGTTAGAGTTATAAAATCTCCAATAAAAAATACATAAACACTACAGAGGTAGGTAATAACACCTACATATTATACCTATCTTTCTTCCACCGAGTAAAACTATTAATAAAATAAAGAGTAATTAAATTAGTTAAAATATCCCGACCAACTCTGAATTGAGTTCAAAAGGTTTCTTTTAGAGGTAAGGCTACCTCAAACCCAAACACGAAAAATGGTGGAACAAACCACGAAAAGAAACACCCAGGTACCTCCCTTCAATTGCAAGGGCACGGCAAACCGTGCACACAATGGAAAACATTAGAAATCTTATGAGTGCTTAATTCGTTTTCATTACCGAAAACTAAAATAAATAAAACTCATTCATCAGACTTCAAATAAAAGTCTATGCACAAGTAAAACCTTATCGGTGGATTTGCATTTTGACTTTACTTTATGTTAAGTAGTATTATATAACGAACGGTAAGTAGTCTATAAAAGTAGAAAAAGTAAAAAAACTAACGATGGAGGGTAGAAGTATGTCCGAGCAACCTAAATCATTAACTTCACTATTGACCGAAAAAAGAACTTTCCCGCCTTCTGAAGAGATAAAAAAGAGGGCACACATCAACTCCGAAGAGCAGTACTATCAAATGTGGAGGCGCTCTCTCGATGACCCCGATGGCTTCTGGTTAGAAATGGCTAAGACCCTGACCTGGTTCAAAGAGCCAACCAAATCTTTGGAATACGAATGGAATACAGACGCGAGAATTATCAGGCACACTTGGTTTGCAGATGGCCAATTGAATGCATCCTACAACTGCCTTGACCGCCATCTCAACACGCCAGTTGCCAAAAAAACCGCTATTATCTGGCAAGGCGAACCTGAAGATGATGTGAGATATATAACCTACGAAGAACTTCACAAAGAAGTTTGCAAATTCGCTAATGTGCTCAAATCCTTAGGCGTTAAGAAAGGCGACCGTGTTAGTATTTACATGCCCATGATTCCTGAACTCCCAATTGCAATGCTTGCCTGCGCGAGAATCGGTGCTATCCATTCCGTAGTATTCGGAGGATTCAGTGCAGATTCATTAAGAGACCGCATACTCGATTCCGAATGTAAACTGTTAATCACCGCAAATACATCGCTTCGCTCCGGCAAATCGATAAAATTAAAGGAAATTGCCGACGAGGCAATGAAGCAAACTCCTTGTATCGAGAAATGCATAGTTGTTAAGAGAAATGACGAGCCATGCCCAATGACCGAGGGCAGAGATTTATGGTATCACGACCTAATGGCAAATGCTTCGCCTGAGTGCCCACCAGAAGTAATGGACGCAGAAGATTATCTATTCATTCTTTACACTTCCGGGTCAACAGGAAAACCGAAAGGCGTAGTTCACTCAACCGGTGGGTATCTGTTGCATGTATCTATTTCTCACAAGTACATCTTCGATATCCACGATGACGATATTTATTTCTGCACAGCCGATATAGGTTGGGTAACCGGACACAGTTATATAGTATATGGTCCGCTTTGCAATGGCGCTACCACATTAATGTTTGAAGGTGTACCAACATATCCTGACCCTGGTAGATTCTGGCACATTGTAGACAAATTCAAGGTTACAGTCCTTTACACTGCTCCTACCGCTATAAGAATGCTCATCCAAAAAGGTGACGAGTGGCCCGCTAAATATAAACTTGACACACTCAGAGTTCTAGGTACAGTAGGCGAGCCGATAAACCCAGAAGCATGGATGTGGTATTACGAAAAGATTGGTAAAGGAAGATGCCCAATCGTAGATACTTGGTGGCAAACTGAAACTGGCGGTATCCTCATAACCCCATTACCAGGTGTTTCTGTATTGAAGCCAGGAAGTGCCTGGAAGCCTTTCTTTGGCGTTGACCCGGTAATCCTCAGAGATGATGGCACTGAGGCAGATGTTAATGAGGGTGGAAAACTTTGCATTCGTAGACCTTGGCCCGGAATGATGAGAACAACCTGGGGTGACCATGACAGATTTATAGATACATATTTTACAATGTATAAGAACATATATTTCACTGGTGACGGTTGCAGAAAAGATGAAGATGGTTACTATTGGTTAATGGGTCGTATCGATGATGTAGTAAATGTTTCAGGTCACCGTATCGGAACCGCTGAAGTCGAAAGTGCGCTTGTATCTCATCCAAAGGTAGCCGAAGCAGCAGTAGTACCGATGCCTCACCCAATCAAAGGTCAGGCTTTGTATGCATACGTAACGCTCGTATCAGGTGTAGAGGAAAGTGAAGAACTCAGAAAAGAACTTA
>CAZZMK010000233.1:0-7079 GCA_964655185.1 uncultured Nitrospirales bacterium
AATACTTCCGCAGATTATTCGGAGGCGGTCATGCAAGGATATATTTAGTGGACGAAAGTAATCCTTTGGAAAGCGGTATTGAGATTGAGGCAAGACCACCGGGCAAAAAACCACAAACCATACATCAACTATCTGGAGGCGAGCAGGCATTAACTGCGATTGCATTGTTATTCGCTATATTTAAGACCAAACCAAGCCCCTTCTGTATTCTTGACGAGGTCGACGCCCCATTAGACGATACCAATATCAGCAGATTCCTCGATATTGTAGAGGAATTCGCCCACAACTCCCAGTTTATTCTAATTACACATAATAAACAAACAATGGCACGAGCAGACGCAATAATAGGCATCACCCAGCAGGAAAAAGGTATTTCCGAAGTAATATCTGTAAAACTAAAACAAGGCTCACAAGTGCCTACATAAAAGTATGGGGAAAGAAACTCTAAAACCATCTATTTTACATTTATTTAGCAATCACCGTTGGACAGGACCAGCAGAGCCAGTTTTAACCCTTGTGAAAAACCTCCGAGAAATTGGTTGGAATGTACATTTTGCTTGTAGTGTTAAGGGAATACCTAAAGACAAATACAATAAGGTACTTGATACCGCCATCAAGTTAAATATACCCACTTATACTCAATTCTACTTATCTAAACACAGACATCTAATCAAAGATTTCATTGACTATCTAAATTTAAAAAGTCTTTTAAAGGAAAATAACTTCTCTATTATCCATTGCCATCTTGATAATGACCATAGGCTGGCTGTAAAAGTGGCAGAGAAATACCTTATACCAGTAGTAAGGTCAAACTACAACGGAGAAGGGCTATCAACATCTCTTAGAAAATATATATCCCAAACGAGTCTCATATTTGAGCCGTCTTTGCTTTCTCAAAAAAATGACATCTCGAACTTTTCCGTTTCTGAAGAAAAATGTCCATTGATTCCACTTGCAATCGACCTCGATAGATTTAATCCATCCCGAAAACTTGCAGATATCCGAAGTCAACTTAAAATTCCCCCTGATGCCGTTATTATTGGAATCGTGGCTCGAATACAATCTCATAGAAAATACGACTTGCTACTCCAAACCATAAATATTTTAATCCAGGAAGGCTGGAAAATCTACCTAATAATAATAGGTAGAGGAACTAAGCAAGAAGAACTTGTCATAAAACCCGTAAATGAACTCGGACTCAAAGATAATGTAATCTTTACAGGCTACCTCGATAAAGACGACTACGTAAGTATGCTTAATGCTATAGATATAGGGGTATACCTCGTACCTGGTACAGATGGAACTTGTAGAACCGTGCGAGAGTATATGGCAATGGGCAAACCAGTAATCGCCACTAAAACAGGCATACTTCCAGAACTAATCGACAATATGCACACCGGAATATTAGTAGAAGATACTGTAGAAAGCCTCTACATGGCTATTCGTGAGTTATGTGCC
This sequence comes from uncultured Nitrospirales bacterium, assembly GCA_964655185.1. Taxonomy (GTDB): domain Bacteria; phylum Hydrogenedentota; class Hydrogenedentia; order Hydrogenedentales; family Hydrogenedentaceae; genus Hydrogenedens. Next base: position 1,459 of record CAZZMK010000233.1, read on the forward strand.
CATCCACAACTAAGAAACGAACTTGGCAAAAACGCTCGCGCGAAAGCCCTCTCACAATTTTCTCCAATTAATCAAGCCCAAATCATCAGTCAATTCTACGAATTGCTTTTGAGAAAATAGCAGTAAACTAAAACTGAGGTCAAGGCAGTAAAATCAATCTAACTTCTCCAGTGGTGGTTCGAAGTGTCCACGATAAACCCCATTAATCGGTGAGGTCGGAGCACACCACATCACACCATTATAAATGACCTTTAGGATAAGTTCATTGTGATAAATTGGGATTGTTTCGTGTCCTGGACTAAAGTAAAAGATCTTTCCTAAACCTCTATGCCAACAACATCCGCTTCTAAAAACTTCCCCTCCCTGAAACCAACTTATGAATACAAGATGGTCCGGTTGAGGTATATCAAAGTGCTCACCATACATTTCAGACTTTTCTAACTCAATGTATTCCGGTAGCCCATTGGCAATTGGATGAGCAGGGTCAACTACCCAGATTCTCTCGCGTTCACCTTCGCCTTTCCATTCACGCCATTTGAGCATACAGCCCGTCCCCATAAGCCTACGGAAAGGCTTAGACACATGACCTGAATGTAAAACTACTAAACCCATCCCATTTAATACACGGTTTTGCACCTTCTCAGCATTTTCATCTGTTACTTTATCATGAGCCAAATGTCCCCACCAAACAAGCACATCAGTATTACTTATAATCTCATCTGACAAACCTTGGTCAGGGTCTTCTAACTGCACATTTCTTACACTTGCAATACCAGGCTGTTTCCGAAGAAACTCCGCTATTTGTCCACCGATTGTATTTGGATAGATTGCTTTTACTTTATCGCTAATCTTTTCGTGAATACCTTCATTCCATACTGTTACTCTAATTCCAGCCATTGTGTTTTCCTTCTTCAGTATGTAGTTTATTTTTCCCCAATTATAATGTTCTATAATCTATAACAAAATATTTTCCCACTTCAAAATTTAAGGAGAAAAATAATGATTCAGGTGAGTTTAACTGTATCTGCGTGCAAGCGGTTAATAGCAAAAGGTATCCTCAAACATCCTGCAGTTCAGAAAGCTTTGCACTCACACACCTTAGTCATAGTAGGCGGGACAACTAACGGTTATATAGCAGAAGAAGTACTACTGCATCTTGGATACGAGGAAGTCTTCCCGAAAGGCAAGTTTTTTCGAGGGATAACACTTCCTCCTTGGTATCCTGTGTTAGAAATTGGAATGTTGCAAACACCTACTCCCTACCCTGGCGATGTAGTGATTGAAAAAGGTACTTGGCATAAAGGAAAAATGCTCTTCGATGTTATTAATCAACTCGGTCCCGATGATGTAGTTCTAAAAGGGGCAAACGCCCTTGACCCTGTACACAAGAGGGCGGGTATCTTTATCGGTCATCATCAAGGAGGCACCTCAGGAGCAATAGTACCAGCAGTTGTAGGCAGAAAAGTCCGACTAATCATACCTGTTGGTTTAGAAAAGAGGATTTATGGCAACATGGATGAAATTGCTCTAAAAATTAACACCTCACCGGGCACAGCACCAAGGTTCTTTCCTGTCCCTGGCGAAGTATTCACCGAGTTAGATGCTATAAAACTTCTCACAGGTGCTACCGCGGAGTTAATAGGTGGAGGTGGCGTATGTGGAGCAGAAGGTGCCATCTGGCTTGCAATACAAGGCACAGATGAGCAGGAAAATTTAGCAAAAGCACTTATTGAAGATATAAAAAATGAACCTTTATTCAAACTGGAGGTAGAAATTCCAAATATGGAGTGAAGGATATGAAATATAGAGTAACTTACATATCTTTACTTTTAATTATCGCTACTCTACCTTTATGGAGTCAGGATGCGCACATTGAGAGAAACAATGAATCACCCGAAAACGAAGAGACTATATGGGAAAATATCAACCTCATCAAAAAAGGTTCTTTTGAAGAGATTGAAGAAAATATACTATCCAAACTTTGGAAAGTTGAGCCATCCCAAACATCCCTTCAAATAGACACAGATGTATTTCTTACAGGCAAGGGTTCATTAAGGGTAGAAGGTTCTGGATCCGTTGAACTACGCACATTTGATATACCAATCCCTATTGGTGCAGTATCTTTGACTGGTAGTTTAGCATATAAAGGTGACACAGAAGCAGTCGCCGTTCTACGCTGGTATAAAGGAGATAATGTACTCCGTGAGGATACTTTTAGTAAGTATCCACCAACTGGAGAAGGATGGTATAGATTTTCCCTATCTGAACGTACACCACCTGAAGGTTCATCACATCTCATACTCAGTATCAAAGCAGAATTGCCTGCTCAAGGAAAATTCTGGATTGACGAAGTAAATCTCAACATTAGCGTAGAACAGGCAAAAACAGTTAACATCCTGATAAATCAGATAGGCTATGACCTTGCATGCCCCAAAAGATTTGTCGTTGCTACTAACTTTAAGCCCCAAAAAGTAAAAGGTATTTTAATCGGGGCCGATAACAACGAACTTGCCGAAGTAACTTTCTCAGAGCCTAAAAGAATAATTGGCCAAAATGAATCTGACTGGGGACTTTGGTTTATGCGAGGAGATTTCACCCCATTTGACCAGGAAGGAGCCTTCAAAATTTGTTTATGGATTGACAACAAAAAGTATGTTAGTGATGAATTCGTATTAGGTAAAGATTTAATTTGGGAAAAAACTATTCCAATAGTATTAAATGGAATCAAATTTCATCGTTGTGGTATGGAAATTTTAGGTATACATCAATCGTGCCATCTCGATGATAACTGTGATGGCAAACCACTAATAGGCGGGTGGCATAATGGAAGTAATTACGGCAAGGATAAATCAGGTTTAGTACTAAGCCTTCTTGCGGAAGCCTATCTAATCTGCTCGTGGCGAATCAAAAAAGACGAGGCTTTAGATAAAGCCTTCCAAGAGGAACTAAACTGGGGTGCTAAATATATTGTTAGTAGGATTAAGGATGACGGTGGAGTTATGGGAAATATCGAGGCAAAATCTCAATCTCCAGATGTTTTGCCTGAAAAAGAAACTGACGGCACCTTAGGAAATGAGGATGACAGAACCTGCAGTGGAAATACAGCAGATATCGAATTGTGTGCATACGCTCTATCCTGCTTAGGATATGCCTTCCCTGATACCACACTTTCCGAAACTTTCTATAGTAATGCCGAGAAAATAACTATATCGCTGATAGAAAAAGGATGCAAAGGTAACACTTTATTTAACTCGTTAGTATTCCTTGCTGAAAAGAAAGGTTATGAAAAACATTTGCCGTATCTAAACTCTTTATACCCTGAAGACTTAATCAATTCTATAGAAACAATACCTCGTTACGATTCAGTCTCAGGCGGATTCGGAACATTTAATTTGAGTCAGGTAGTCAAAAAGGCTATAGAAGAATATATAAAGTTAGCAGAAGAAAACCCTTTCGGTTTATGCCCAATAAACCTCATGGGTTCTTACTCATATCTGATTCTCGATAAGGAAAGCAAGCCCAAGGGTATAAATGGGCATATCTTAACCATTGCTCAATTAGCAGGTAAGGCATTTAAATTTTATCCCGATAACTCTGTAAGAGCCCTGTTTTTCGACCAGATAAACTGGCTACTCGGAGTTAACCCATTCGGCATAAGTATGATTAAAGGCATAGGTAACAAACAGGTATCTATTTTAGTTCATCCGTACATTAAGGCTGGTGTAAATCCTGAGCAAATGATAGGATGTATACCCTATGGGATTCGCGCTTTTTCAGAAGAATTAGATATACCCTATATCGACTTGGCGATCTCTCCCCATGGAGATGATAGTTCTTTAGGTGTATCAATAGAAACCATGGCACTGTATATAAACGCAGTTGCCCAATACTATCGAGTAAGAGTCCACGGAGGAGAGACTGAAAAAGGACTATCATTACCCTCTAATAAATGATTCCTTGCATTATAAATAATCCTCATGGCTTGCGATTATGGTATAATTCTTCTTCCCAACAACTATTGAAAATTTTTTATTAGAGGGACTAAGAATATGATTATAGTAATGGCAAGTAGAAAGCCAGAAGATATCCAATATGTAGTTAGCAAAGTAGAAGAACTTGGATATAAAGCACACATAATCGAGGGCGTCGAAAGGACAGTTATTGCTTGTATAGGCGACGAGAGAGGTAAGCAGAGATTAGTTGCGCTCGAGGCCCTACCACATGTAGAGAAGGTTGTGCCCATATTAAAACCTTTCAAACTTGCGAGCAAAGAAGTCAAGCAAGAAAAAAGCGTAATCAAGGTTGGCTCACTCTCTATAGGTAGTGACTTATTTTGTGTTATCGCAGGTCCTTGTGCAGTTGAGTCGAGAGAGCAAATTATGGAAACAGCGGAGTTTGTGAAGAAAGTAGGTGCCCACATTTTAAGAGGCGGTGCATACAAGCCGAGAACATCTCCATATAGTTTTCAGGGAATGGAAATTAAGGGTTTGGAATTACTTAAAGAAGCGAGTGAAAAGTATGGCATTCCAATAATAACTGAGGCTGTCACAGTAGAACAGGTACCTGTAGTAGCAGATTATTCCGATATTATTCAGATAGGTGCCAGAAATATGCAGAACTTTGGTTTACTCCGAGCAGTGGGTAAACTTAACAAGCCTGTATTGTTAAAGAGAGGCATGATGTCTACAATTAATGAGTGGCTCATGTCCGCAGAGTATATTATCTCAGAGGGTAATCCAGATGTAATTTTATGCGAGCGTGGGATTCGCACATTCGAAACAGAAACAAGGAATACTCTTGATATCCAGGCAGTACCGGTAGTTAATAAATATTCCCACTTACCAGTTATTGTCGACCCAAGCCACGCAAGTGGTTCTTGGGACCTCGTAATTCCCATGGCACGCGCCGTTGTGGCAAGTGGAGCAGATGGACTTATGGTAGAGGTTCATCCAAATCCTGCAGAGGCTCTCTCCGATGGCGCACAATCACTCAAATTTAGTAAGTTTGAACAACTAATGAAAGAAATTAAGCCTATTGTGGAAGTAATGGGGCGGAAATTATGAATGAATTAGGAGGAAATATAAACGAGGAGTTCCAAAGCAAAGACTCGGAATCATCCTCATCCGAAGGTTTTCAAACTGAGGCCCATAATTTTAGTGGATTTAGTGAGTCTGAATCTCCCCCTGCCTCTATACATATAAAAGAAGATATGAGTGAGCCTTCTACTCTAGATAGAAATCAGACTAAACTCATAATACACGCAATCCTCTTTATAAGCGACAAGCCAATTCACGCTCAACGCATAGCAGATATACTCGGAGACATTGAGGTAGAAGTGGTAAAAACTATTGTAGAGGAACTCAAGGAAGAAATAAACAATAACCCTTCCCTACCCTATGTATTGAGAGAAATAGCAGGAGGGTACCAATTATTCACTCGCCCAGAATTTTCTCCATATATACAGAAGTTTTTACAGGTAAAAAAGATGCGGAGGTTCACTCCAGCATTACTGGAAACCCTCGCAATCATAGCCTACAAACAGCCAGTTACTCGCGTCGAGGTCGAAGCAATTAGAGGTGTCTCAGTGGCGCACGCTTTCGAACAATTACAAGAAAGAAACT
>CAZZMK010000234.1:0-3686 GCA_964655185.1 uncultured Nitrospirales bacterium
CTTGATATGTTGCTCCTTCTTTAATAAAATTTCTGCCCATTGGTATTACTTTTTCACCTTCTGGCAATTCACCCTTGACAATTTCTACCCAGCCATTAGTCCCTAACCCCACTTCCACAACTATTTTTACGGCTTTATTATCGACGGCTTTAAAAACATACTTTTCAGTGGTAGTAGTAACTATGCTTTCTTTTGGAACTCCCAAGTTTTCTTTGGACTCTAAAACCGCTTCTACATCAATCATTGCTCCGGGCACCATCTCGGGAGTTGGATTTGCAATCAATGCCTTAACCTCAAAAGTTCTAAGCGTAGGTAGTACTGTTGGGCTCTTGTAGGTTATAACGAACTCTCCTAATTCTTTGCCACCCATATAAAGTTTTGCTGGGGTTTTATTAACCTCAATAGAGTTATATAGTTCCACAGGAAGAAAAGCGCAGGCCTCTAATGTGGATGGGTTATCAATCTTCAATACCGGTCTTCCTGCTCCAATAAATTCGTTTTGCTCCATAAATTTATAACTTACTCTTCCCGATATAGGTGCGTAAACTAATGAATCAGAGTAATTTTTTTCGGCAATTTTCAATGCGTACTCTGCTTTTTTCAATTGCTCTTGGGCAAGTTGAACAAGTGCTTCAGCGTTTTCTAACCCTGCTTTGGTCGCTTTATACCTTGTTTCTTGCAGTTCCAGAGCATCTTTTGAAATTGCTTTTTTTTCGTATAATCTTTGAAATCTTTCATAGTCGACCTTTGCCTTATCAAATTGTGCCTGCATATTTGCAAGATTTGCCTCAGCCTGCTTAAGCCCTGCCTTTGCAACTGCTAAATCTTGCCTTGCTATACCAAGTGCCTGTTCTACCCTAACTTTATCTACCTGAAATAAAGGCGTTTGATTTGCGATAACTTCATCACCTTTATCTACATACAAGTTTGTGAGTAAGCCATCAATTCTTGCAGATACTATTACGTGCTCTTTAGTATCAATATTACCCTGAACCAAAACAGATTTCTTAAATAATCTTTTAGATACTGTAGTAACTTTTACGGGAAAAGCCTCTTCTGTTTCCACTCTATTTTTTTGTGCTAAAACCTTTTGAGAACTACAACTAGTAAATTGGCACTGTATTAAGCATAGAAGAGGCACTGCAAAAACTAATATAAAAATTCTCGTATAGTTTGCGAAGTTCATATTATTTGACCTCCATTGCATCCTTAGTAACAAGACTTAAAGATCTACCTTTATATGTTTTTCCTAATGCATTCCATATAAGTGCTCGAGCAATTTGTTCTTGAATTTGAGCGTTCAAATAGTTAATTTCTGCGGTATCCAAATCTGCCCGTGCAGATATCAAATCAACATCGGTAACAACCTCTTCATTCCATTTCTCTTGTGTTTCCCGGAAGTATTCCTTCTGGTAGCATAGGGCTTTTTCGGCTAACTTAATATCTTCAATAGCCTTGTCAAAATTTGTTTTCGCGCTTAAGACCATTACAATGAGATATAGTATTTTCATTTCCATTTCTAAAAAGGCTTTTTCTCTGGATAATCTTGCTTTTTTATATTCTTCTATATTCTTAAAGCCATTAAAAACTGTTAACATTCCAAATAAACCATTCATAACTGATTGTGAATAATAGTTAAAACTATTTGATGTGTATTGCCATTGAGTAAAAATACCTACTAGTGGTAGAAATTGTGAAATTGCAAGTTTAATCTGGTCGTTTGCAATTTCTATTTTCTTTTCTTCAATCTTTATCTCTGGATGGTCATTCAAACATTCTAAAATCCAATCTTCTATACTACCTTCAGGCATAGGTATAGGCTCCTGATGTTCCAAAGAGATATTCTGAGTAGGCATGATTCCCAACACTGAATTTAATTTTCCTTTTGCAAGTGAAATTTCATATTTACACTGGTTTAAATCTCTCTCCTTCAGTTGGACAAGAAGAGAAACTTTTTCAAGTTGAGATGGTGTTAACAGACCTTCATCATAAAAAGCCTGAACTTGGTTTTTAAGTTCTATGGAAGATTTCAATTGCTGTTCAAGGGATTTTTGCAAGTTCTCGAGAAGAATTACTTGAAAATACAATAAAGTGGTCTGGAGTGCAACCATTTGACAAGTGTAGTCATAGACTATATCAGAAATTTCCACACCTTTCTTCCTCAAGTCGTAGATAAACCAGGTCGCAGGAGCAAAAATCGGCATCTGAAGTTGTAAATCCGCCATTCTAATGGTTTTATCTTGCATCGCTACTGGAAATGGGCCAAACAGTGAAACCATCGGCTGCCTATCGTAAGAAACTAATTGATAACTTGCTGTGATTTGAGGTAGAAAACTCGAAAAGGCAATATTTTTGTCAAGTTTTGCTAACTTCTTTTCAATTTCTGCTGACTTTATTGCCACATTGTTCTTAAGAGCAAGTGCTATGCAGTCATCCAAGGTTAACTTCTTATCTTTAACATCTATATCTTCTCCCCTACTTTCGATATATTGTTTTATCTCATTTAGTTTCTCTGCATTAGTATTCTTACTTAGAGTCTTACACCCTAATATATGGGAGGATAAAAATAGAAATAAAATCAAAAAAACATAACTTCTCTTAAATGGAAAATTAGATTTCATGCAGAACTACTCCAAAGTCCTAATCCTTTTAGCATAAGACTTGATATATGGTTTTGAAGTTTCTTAAGAAACTTTTTGGAATATCCACATTCTTGATTTAGTGTCAATTTAATTCCTGGCTCAGCAAAGGCGTAAAAAGATACCTCGCCAAGTAGTGAGAAAGCCCAAAATCGACATTCCTCCTTAGTTTTATCAGGAGCACATTTAGAAATAACTTCAATAAGGTCTTTAATTTCAAGTAAAAATGTGTTCTTAATAACTTCTTTCAAATTTTTTGGCGGTTCAATAAGGCTTCTTAAAAGCAACTTCGAATACCACATAGGATATTTATCTGAAAGATACTTCTCTACCCTTTCCTTTACGAGGGCTTTTATTATTTTTTGTTTGCTATGAACTGAAGTAAAGTCAACTGTGGAGTCGTGAAGAAGGGTATTTGCCAACGGGCATTTTATCTGCCAGGCTACATATTTTAATGTTTCTACATAAAGGTTTTCTTTTGAGCCAAAGTAATAATTAATTGAAGAAATATTGACCCCGCACTTTTTTACAATATCTCGTATGGAAGTTCCGTCAATACCTAAGTCGGCAAATAATTGACCTGCTGTCTCTATTATCTCCAACTTTTTACCTGCAAGTTCGTTCACCATAGCAATAAATCAAACATTTGTTTAGTTCAAACGATTGTTTTAAAATAATACAAGGTTAAACTTTTTGTATTCAAATTATGAGTTAAGTAAAACCTTCTTTTATGAAAATCTAAAAAGAAACAGAGGTTTGACTATTTCTTAACTATTTCTTACTCATATTTTTAAGCAGGATTGTAATAAGATACCAAAGTATCAAAAACCAACCTGCAGAGATAACACCAGTTAATATGGATATACCTAAAATTCTAATTGCCTGGCTAATGTGTGAATATCTTCTAATGTAATGCCATTTGGAAGAATTTGATTTTTATCTATGTCATCTGAATTTAATTTTTTGGAATCATTAGATTTTGGAGGTATTAAATTTTCAAGAATCATATAAAGCCTCTTCTCTAATTCATCTACTCTATTTCGGAGA
>CAZZMK010000235.1:0-2589 GCA_964655185.1 uncultured Nitrospirales bacterium
TATTTGCTCTAATATCTTTTACCGTTACCGCTCCCCCAAAACTTTCTATCCACATAAGCCTATACGCTAATCTCAAGAAGTCCTTTTCAGTTATTTCCCTCTTTATTAATGGCAAAAATTGCAAGCAACCATCAGAAGCAAATTCAGATATATAAACATTAACTTCCTCCATCTCTGGAATAGAATCGTATTGTACAATTTGTTCTCGAGTTTGTGCCTCCATTAACCACTCGAAGGCTCTAAACACCTGCTCAGGTTGTATTTTTTCCGCAGACGAATCCTTAGTATGTCTTGCAGATAAGTCCATCTTAAAACTTCTTTCCCTTAATTCTATTGCTACATTCTTCCTACTGTATGGTCCCGTTTCTCTAAAGTGCACATACCCTACAGATACAAGCAATACAGGGCATCCAACCGCTACTGCAAGATGCATTGTTCCCGTGTCATTAGTTAGCAACGCTGTGGAATGTTTCAAAAGCCCAGCAAGTTGACCTAAATTTGTCTTTCCGAAAAGAGGAATTGCTAAGCCTGGTGCTTCTTTTTGAAATATATTTCCTAATTCCGCTTCCGATGATACCCCCACAAGAAAAAATCTCGCCTTATATTTTTCGTGAATCATTTTTGCTAATTTGGCAAAGGACTCAGGCGCCCATCTCTTAACAGGTTCACTTGCTCCTAATTGGATACATATGACCATATCATTTGGTGATACTGAATATTTCCCAAATAATTCTTTAATAAACTCTTCATCTTCTTTTTTTATTTCAAAAACCAACTTCTCTATAGATTCAGGAACAGGCTCGTAAAGTTTAAATATGTCACACAAGTTTAAATCATTGTAGTCCCTTGACAAAACACTTGTAAAAAAGTAAATTGTCCACGGGCCCTTCAGAGTAAATATCCACTCACTTGACAAACTTGCTCCGACTACATTTTCAATGTTTGCTATCTTCAAAATTAAGGTAGAAGCTGTACTGTGAGTAACATTATACGCTCGGTCAAATTTCCGCCTTTGCAACTCAAGTATAAGTTCTTCTGTGCTCTTATATGCATTCAAAAACTTGTCTGAATCATTTGAAATTAAATCAGAAAAAATTGGGTCTTCATTGTAGATAATGTAATCGTTGATATCGGGATTTGCCTTCGCTACCGGCTCACTCATAGGTCTAATCATAAGGGTAATATTAGACTCTGGGTATTTCTTTCTAATATTTCTCAACAGCGGAGTAGTTTGCAAAGTATCGCCTATCCTTGCGGTTTGAAGTACAAGTATATTCATTTTAAACTTGCTCCTTAATTATTTGTTCCCCGAAAAGCCTGATTTCATTCATCAACCAGAAGATTTTTTCCGGAAAAGGAGTTTCCGAAGAAAGCGATTTTAGGTATGTATTTATATGATGTTGAGTAAACGGAACATCCTGTGGCAATTTACCTAACCACTCTCCAAGTGGAGAATCTTTTCCTACTATCTCTCTAATTTCTCCAGTAGTCCTTATGATTTTTACACCCTTCCGCATAATTTTCCCGCCAAAATTCTCTATAATGAAATCAAGCATTTCCTGCGCCCTATGCTCGTAAGTATGCTCTTTTAGTGCTCTCTCTCTTGCTTTTTTAGCGATTTCTTTCCTCTCATCTTCGTGCGATAAGTAATAGTCAATCTTTCCCCTTAACGATTTTAGGTCTGTATAAGTAGGAATTTCCTTTTCTGTATCGAATAAATTATCCAGACCTTTGCAAGGGTCGCAAAGTTGAAATCCACCTGCTGATGCAATCTCAAAAACTCTCGGATTTATAGCATCGGCTTCAGGGTCTATGCCTTCATGAATTGTGCTTGAATGGAGGTTTAAATTTATCTTTGACCCGGCAACTATTTTCATATATTCTTCAGTATTAAATCCCTTTTCCCCTTCTATAACATGTGGCATCAGTTCCGGTTCGTACCAATTAACGCCCCATATTTTTAAGTTATAGTCTGTCAAACCCTTTAGCACCTGTATTCTGTTGTAATATCCTGCGCCAGCAAAAGAAACATCACATTTATATATCCTTTCCTCTTCTGGAGTAAGTGTTATAGGCTTGTGCAATTCCGGATCGCATGCGGTTAAAATCGCCTTGTGATAACTACATCCTATCGAGTCAAGTTTACTATCAAACTCACCAGGCTGAATATGGAAAAACACGTCATATAAAGGAGCAATATCTTTCCAATAACTCATGTGCCTCCAGTTTTCCACAAACCAGAAGGCAGTTATTATGTTTCTCTCTCTCAATTTGGTCACGGTTAGTTTTGTTAAAGGTGCTTGAGCAAGTGCTATGCATATTTCAGGTTGAAATTCTAATATCTGCGCATAGCACCAGTCAGATATGAAGCGCGTAAGAAAGTCCTCCAGATTACTGATTATCTTTTTATTTTTAATCCTAATTTTTATCGAATCATAAAGTGGCCATGCACATTCAGGGTCTATAAGAGTTACATTATGCCCCATTTTTTTTAGCGCTCTCATTAAGTATTTCGCTATAGGTAGCGACCCACCATACATCGGCCCTATAACCGCAATATTTAACTTATGCTTTTGAAAGATGTATTTT